>CANJKY010000693.1 GCA_947474875.1 Gemmataceae bacterium | reverse complement strand
CTTCTCGTTCGACTCCTCCGGCTTGCCGACGAAGTCTTCCAAATCCAGAACCCACTTGTGCATGTCGGTGAACCGCACCGTCAGTGGGTTCAGGGTGTCGTACTTCTCGAACAGTAGCTCGCCGATCTGGCGGGCGTCGGTCCAGGTGAGGGACATGGCACATCCTTCAGACGCTACATCGGGACACCACATTGGCTTACAGCGCAGTTCCGACCGCCGGGTGCTTCGCGTCCGCGGCCGCCTGCTTCTCCAGAGCCTCGATCCGCGCGCCGTAGCTCTGTAGCACGCCCTGAACCAAGGCCGTCATGACGGCACCGACGAGTAGACAGGCTCCCACCGCGATCATCCACTCCTCGCCGGTGCGGCCCCGGACGACGTTCACCATTGCGTAAACGATCGCCACCAGCCCGAAGACGGCGCTGGTGAGAGTCATGGTCCTGAGCCGGCGGAGCGGATCTCGGCCGGTCGGGAACAGTTCGGTGGACATCGGGAGACTCCGGACGGGGAAAGGGGTCATCGCCGCAGCAGTGTCCCCGCCTTCACAAGTAATTACAACCAGTTTCCGATCGTGACCGGCAGGATTCCCGATTCGGGTCCGTCCAACTGCCGCGTGTTAATACCCCGCGGCCACGCCGTCCTTGCGGCTCTCGGTGCCGCCGTGCAGCACGTTCGTCTTCGGGTCGATCAGGATGCCCTGGAACCCGCCGCCGTTCACCCGCACCCGCTTCACCACGTGCCCGCGGCTCTCCAGCTCTTTCACCACCGCATCTGAAATGCCCGGCTCCGCCTGGATCGTCCCGCCGCGGTCCGCCTCGGGCTTGCCGGTCGGCGTCGCCGAGCCGACGTGTTCCACCCGCGGGGCGTCGCCGGCCGCCTGCACGTTCATGCCGAAGTCGATCAGGTTCACCAGCACCTGCACGTGCCCCTGCGGCTGCATGTCCCCGCCCATCACCCCGAACGTGAACCACGGCTTGCCGTCCTTCGTCGCCATCGCCGGGATGATGGTGTGGAACGGCCGCTTGCCGCCCTCCAGCTTGTTCGCGTGGTGCTCGTCCAGGGCGAACAGGCAGCCGCGGTTCTGGAGGCCGAACCCGGTGCCCGGCGCCGCCAGCCCGGACCCGAACCCGTTGAAGTTCGACTGGATGAGCGACACGCAGTTGCGGTCCTTGTCCACCACGCACATGTAAATGGTGTCGGCCGTGCCGATCTTCGCGTCGCCGGCCGTCACGCCCACGCCCGCCTTCTTCGGGTCGATCAGCTTGGCCCGCCCGGCCGCGTACTCCTTCGACACCAGCGTCTTCGTCGGCACCTGGGCGAACCGCGGGTCGGTGTAGTATTTCGCCCGGTCGGCGTAGGCCAGCTTCTTCGCCTCGGTCAGCAGGTGCCAGTAGTCCGGCGACGCCGGGCCGAGCTTCTTCAGGTCATACGGTTCGAGCAGGTTGAGCATCTGGAGCGCCGCGATACCCTGGCCCGGTGGGGGCAGTTCCCACACGTCGTACCCGCGATAGGTGGTCTTCACCGGGTCGATCCACTCGGCAGCGAAGTCGGCGAAGTCCGCCTTCGTGAACAGCCCACCCTTCTCGTCGGACAACTTCACAATGGCGTCGGCGATCGGCCCCTTGTAGTACGCGTCCCGCCCGCCCTCGGCGATCAGCTTGAAGCTCTTCGCCACGGTCGGGTTCTTGAACACCTCGCCGGCTCTCGGCACCCGCCCGCCGGGGCAGAACGCCTCGCTCAACCCCGGGTCGCGGAGCAGCGTCCGCTCGCTGCTGCGGAAGTACCCGGCGATCACCTCCGGCACCGGCACGCCTTCCTCAGCGTACCGGATGCTCGGGGCGAGCAACTCCTTGAACGACTTCGTGCCGAACTTCTGCCGCAGTTGGTCCCACCCCTCGACGCATCCCGGCACGCTCCACGACAGCGGGCCGCGTTCCGGGATTTCGGCCAGCTTCTTGTCCTTGAAGTATTGCAGCGTGGCCTTCTTCGGCGCCGGCCCGTTGGCGTTCAGACCGTACAACTTCTGCGTCTTGGCGTCCCACACGATGGCGAACAGGTCGCCGCCCATGCCGCACGAGGTCGGCTCCATCAGCCCCATTGCGGCGGAGGTGGCGATGGCCGCGTCGATCGCGTTCCCGCCGTTCTTCAGCACGTCCAACCCGACCTGGGCGGCGATCGGGTGCGACGCGCACACCATGCCGTTCACCGCCACCGACTCGGAGCGGTGGGCTTGGCCTGGTTGTGGAGTCGGGCGATCCGCGGCGACGAGCATGAGCGGGAGGAGGGAAAGAATTGCGATCAGGGTGGTACGCATGACGGCGCTCGTGAGGATGGGCACACGGCGGGTGTGGAGCGGATCATATCGCACGCCGCCGGCGGGAGCCACATTCAACTCGGCGGGCGAGCTGTCATTGGACCGCGGGCGTCCCGCCCGCTCTTCGGTGTGCGGGCGGGACGCCCGCGGTCCAATGACGGCATTCGGCGTGTCCTGCCACGGGATCGGGGACTCCGAAGTGTTCTGCTCGCTCCGCGAGCGGTCTTCCGAACCCACTCGCGGAGCGAGTGGAGCACTTCCGGGCGGCGTCTTCGGTGGCGATCCCGGCGGTCGCGCCCCGCCCCCACCCTCACTATCCTCCTCGTCATCCTCCTGCTCCCACCGCTTGAGCATCTCGGCCACCCTGGCGAACGGGTCCTGTCCGTCCGTCCGGATCGGCGGCAGCTCGCTCGCCGGACTCCGCCAGTCGTGGTGGTGCCGCACCAATGTCATCTGGAACTTGATGCCCAGCTCGGCCGCCTTGAGCACCGTCTTCTCGTCCTCGCTCCGCATCAGCCGGCGGGCGTGCGACCGGGCGTCGGCCACGAACTCGTCGTTCGCCGCCTTGCACCCGTTGCTGTAGTGGGCACCCCACTCCGGCGCGTCGGCCGGGAACAGTTCGAGGATCACCGCCGGCACGCTCAACCGGGAAGCAATAGTGTCCCACGAGTATCCGGCGGCCTTCAGTTAGGCGGTGCGGCGGACCAGGTCGTCGGGCGGCAGCGGCGGCGGCATGGCGTGGGCATCCAATGGGGCGGGGTGAGGTGCGGCGGCCGCGCTCGGGAAGCGCGCGGCCATGTGAACGGATGTATTATTCCCGGCGACATGTACGGTTGTCAGGATGGGTAGGGCTTTTTCCGCGAGTGCCGGACCGCGCGCTGGG
>CANJKY010000692.1 GCA_947474875.1 Gemmataceae bacterium | reverse complement strand
TGGCAGGCCGGGGACAAGAAGGAGGTGCAACTGAAGCCGCAGGCGTTCACCGAAAAGGGGTTCGTGTTCGTCGCCCCCAACTACCGGCTGCTGCCGAGCGTGGAGATGGGTGACATCATCCGCGACGTGGCGAAGGCCCTGAAGTGGACGCACGCCCACGCCGCCGAGTACGGCGGCGACCCGGCACGGGTGTTCGTCATGGGCCACTCGGCTGGGGCGCAACTGGCGGCCCTGATCTGCACCGACGACCGCTACCTGAAGGCGGAGGGGCTGGGGTTCGACTTCATCAAGGGGTGCGTGCCGGTGGACGGCGACACCTACGACGTGCCGGCCATCATCGCCACCGCCGAGGCACGGTGGGCGGCGCACGGGCTGCAGAAAGCCAAGTTCGGGCACCGCGAGAAGTTCGGTAACGACCCGGCCAAGCACACGGACTTCTCAGCCGTCACCCACGTGGCGAAGGGCAAGGGCATCCCGCCGTTCCTGCTGCTGCACGTGGCCGAACACCCGGACGTGGCTGTCCAGGCGACGCGGCTGGCGACCGTGCTCAAGGAGGCGGGGGTGCCGGTGACGGTGTACGCCGGGAAGGACACCACCCACGGGCGGATCAACGCCGACCTGGGCAAGCCGGACGACCCCGGCACCAAGGCGGTGTTCGACTTCCTGGACAAGGCTCTGAAGAAGTGATCGCGGCCCGCCTTTTGTTCGAGCGACGAAACCAGCCCTCGTGCTTGCTCGGTTCCAGCCCCGTCGGATACGCTACGGTGCCCGGCAATGGTGGGTGCCCCATGCTTTCCCTGTCCGGTCGGCCGTCCGCCCGCCTGTGTTCCGGCCCATCCCGCCGCGAGTTCCTGCGGGTGGGCGGGTTGAGCGTCGGCGGGCTGGCGCTACCGATGTTGTTGGCGGCCGAGCGGAAGCCGAACGGCCGGGCCAAGTCGTGCCTGCTCATCTTCATGGACGGCGGGCCGAGCCACCTCGAAATGTGGGACCTGAAGCCGGACGCGCCGGTCGAAATCCGCGGCGAGTTCGGGCCGATCAAGTCGTCCGTGCCGGGCATCACCGTCGGCGAACTGCTGCCGCAGACGGCCCCGCTGATGCACCACTTCGCCCAGGTGCGGTCAGTCCACCACGGGGTGAACGACCACAACGCCGGCAGTTACTACATGCTCACCGGCCGCTCGCCGGCCGACGGGTCGAAGCTGGTGCAGACGGATTCGGCCACCACCTTCCCGCCGTTCGGGGCGGTGGCCGCGAAGCTGAAACCGGCGGCCAAACCCATCCCGCCGTATGTGCTGTTGCCCGAGTACCAGTGGAACAACGGGGTGGACATCGGCGGGCAGAAGGGCGGGTTCCTGGGGGCGGCGTGCGACCCGTTCGTCGGCGGCGACCCGAGCCTGAAGGGGTACAGCGTGCCGGGGCTGGACCTGTCCGCCGACCTGCCGCTCGACCGCATGGGGCAACGCGACGACCTGCGTGGGCAACTCGACCGGGCGATCGGCACGCTGGGTGAGAGTCCGGCCACCGACCGCATGGACGTGTTCCGGCGGAAGGCGGTGGAGGTTATCACCTCGCCGGACACGCGGGCGGCGTTCGACCTGGGCCGCGAGCCGCAGAAACTCCGCGAGCGGTACGGCCTGGACCCCGGCATCGACCGCAGCATTGAGGCGCGGAAGTTCGGCGGGCTGCCGCACATCGGCCAGACGTTCCTGCTCGCCCGGCGGCTGATCGAGGCCGGGGTGCGTCTCGTCACCGTGATGACCGGCCGGCGGATCGACCAGGCGTGGGACACGCATCGCGACCACTTCGGGCTGATGAAGAAGTCGCTGTGCCCGCCGTTCGACCGGGCGCTGTCCGCGCTGATGACCGACCTGGCCGACCGCAAACTGCTCGACGACACCTTGGTGGTGGTGATGGGCGAGTTCGGCCGCACGCCGAAGGTGGGGCAGGTGACGAGCAACGCCGGGGCGAGCAAGAAGGACGGCCGCGACCACTGGCCGTACTGCTACACGGTGCTGTTCGCCGGCGGCGGGGTGCCGGGTGGGGCGGTGATCGGCTCGTCCGACGCCACCGCCGCCCATCCGAAGGAGAACCCGGTGACGCCTGAAGATGTGGCGGCAACGATCTACACGCTGCTCGGCATCGACCCGACGACGGAGTTGCGCGACGGCCAGGACAAGCCGTACACCCTCGCCCCCGGCACGCCGATCAAGGGGCTGGTGTGACGGCCGGTTTGGTGCCCACGTACAGGGTGGCGATGCCGAACGTGAGCGGGCGGAACCACACGTTGCTCAGCCCGCTGGCCCGCAACTTCTCCGCCAGCGCCTCGCCGTCCGGGAACGCCAGCACGCTCTCGGGCAGGTACTTGTACGCGCTGTCCTCGTTCTTCGCGAACAGGTTGCCCACCCGCGGCAGCACCCGGCGGAAGTACCCCTGGTACAGCGGGCCGAGGATTTTCCCCCGCGGCTTGCTGAACTCCAGGATCGCCACCCGCCCGCCGGGGGCGGCCACCCGCACCATCTCGGCCAGCCCGCGGTCGGTGTCGGTGATGTTCCGCAGGCCGAACGAGCACGTCACCAGGTCGTAGTGGTCGGCGGGGAAGGGCAGGTGCTGGGCGTCCGCCTCGACGAACTCGACGCGGCCGGTCGTCCCCCGCTTCTCCCCCTTCTTGCGGGCCAAACCCAGCATCTCGGGGGAGAAGTCCGACCCGGTGACCGGGCACCGCCCCTTCGCCGCCCGGTCCAGGGTGAACGCCAGGTCGCCGGTGCCGGTACACAGGTCGAGCACCGGCCGGCCCGGCGTCGGCGGCACCAGCCGGGCGACGGTGGTCCGCCAGTGGGTGTCCACGTTCAGGCTGAGCAGGTGGTTGAGGAAGTCGTACCACGGGGCGATGCGGTCGAACATCCGCCGGATGCGGACTTCCTTCTTGTCGAGCAGGTCGGTGGACATGTGGGCCTCGAAACGCCGACGGACGGCCGTCCGTCGGCTTCTGTACGGATAAAACCGCCGGCCGGCCGGTGTCCGCAACCGACCGGGCGGGTAAACTGCCCCGGCGCCTGGCCCCGCGAACCCGCCGCCCGAGGAATCGCCCGTGCTCGAAGCCGACAAGTTCATGGTGAAGGAGCAGGTGAAGTTCTTCAAATCCCACCAGACCTATGACGTCTTCGACTACGACACGCAGGAACACCTGGGCACGGCGGAGGAGACGATCGG
>CANJKY010000691.1 GCA_947474875.1 Gemmataceae bacterium | reverse complement strand
GGCAACCGGACGGGGGTTTTTTCATTTCGTTCTTGCAGGCGACTCACAACTCCGGTCCACCGGAGACACAACCCGTCTGGTCGCCGCTCACCTCCTCTGCTATTCCGCCGGCGTGACACATCGCGCCAGCACCCTGATCGTCCTGCTCTTCGTCGGCACTACCGCCGCTGCGTCGGACTTGCCCGCCCACCTGCCGCGGTACGACCTCCGACTCGACATCGACACCAGCCGCCACCTTGTCACCGTCCGCGAAAAGATCACCTGGACCAATCCGAGCGATCGCCCCACCTCGCAACTCGTCCTGAACTTCTACCCGCGGTACGCCGTCCCGCGGAAAGACCTGTTACTGATGGAGAAGACGCTCGAACTCCTCCGCCTACGACCGCACGACGGGATCGACCCGCTCGGCCGGCATGGCGAGATCGAGCGGGTGTCGTACCTGTCCCACGGCCCGCCGGCCGATCTGAAGTTCGCCTATCGCGAGGACAACCAGACCGCACTCGAAATCGATCTGCCGCATACCGTGCAACCGGGTCAGAGCGTGACCATCGAACTGGACGCGACGGTCCGGTTGCCCAACAAGCAGGGGCGGTGGGGGTACTGGGACGGTGTCCACTACCTCGTGTACGCCCTGCCGGTGGTTGCGTACTACGACACCGCCGGCTGGCACGCCATGCCGTTCGTCGCCTGGCACCAGCCGTACTGGAACGAGGCCGGCGTTTACACCGCCACCATCTCACTGCCTGAGGCGCAGCGGCTGGCGTGCTCGGCGGTGGTGGAGACCGAACGCGTCGACGGCAACCGCCGCGTCATCACCACCCGCCCGTTCGTCGGCCGCGACTTCGCCTGCGTGTGCTCGGCCGACTTCAAACAGTTCTGTCGAACCACCCGCACCGACGACGGCCGCGAGATCACGATCACCTGTCTGGCGTTCGAGAAGCACCGCTTTTACGCCGAGAAGATGCTGGACACGGTGGCCGACGCCATCCCGGTGTTCGCCCGCTGGTTCGGCCCGTTCCCGTACGACCACTACACCATCGTCGAGAGCTACTTCGGGTGGAACGGGAACGAGAGCGCCGGGCTGGTGATGATCGACGAGCGGGTGTTCGACATGCCGCACGCCGCCGTCGGGTACGTCGAGTACCTGGTGGCGCACGAGACCTGCCACCAGTGGTGGTACAACCTGGTGGGCACGAACGGGTACGCCGAGTCGTTCATGGACGAGGGGCCGGCCACGTTCTTCACCCACAAGATGCTCGACCGCGCCCGCGGGCCGAACAACAGCATGGTGCGGTGGGCCGACACCATCGGCTCCTACGCCCCGCAGATCAAGCGGGAGAACTACCGGTTCGCCTCGCTCATCGGCGTCATCCGCCGGGACGAGATGCCGCCGGCCGCCGCCCCGCTGCCCGAGTTCGGCAACCTGCACATGCTGTTCTCGGGCGCCTACGACCGCGGGTCGAAGGTGTTCGGGCTGATCGAGGCCCGCATGGGCGAGGTGGCGTTCGCCGACTTCACCCGCGAGTTGGTCCGCAAGTACTCGTGGCGGGTGCTCACCGCCGACATGCTCCAGAAGGAACTGGAAGCCGAGACGGGCAAGAGCTGGCAGGAGCTGTTCGACCGCTGGGTGTACGGCCGCGGGCTGACCGACTGGGAGGTGGTGTCGGCCGAGGTGGAGAACCGCCGGCTCGGGCGGTACGGCCCGCGGCGGGAGCCGCGGCGGACGGACGGCTACCGCGTGTGCGTCACCGTCCGGCAGAACCGCGAGTACTGGGAGCCGACCACGCTCGGGTTCCGGTTCGCCGACCGCAGCGGCACGCCCGTCCGCATCCCCGTCGGCGACCTGCACGACACCATCGACCTGCCCGAGTACGACGGCCGGGTGGTGCGGACCGGCCGGTGTGAACTGACGGTGACGTTGACGCTGCCCGAGCCGCCGACGGACGTGGTCATCGACCCGGACCGGGTGTTGCTCGACGCCGACTGGGAGAACAACTCGTGGGCGCGGACCCCGCGGCTGAAGCTGCTCCCGCTGTACTCGATGATCAACGACACCGACCTGACCAACGACTACGACCGCTGGAACTACAAGGCCGGGCTGTGGGTGTCGGGGGCGCTGTACCCGGACCCGTGGTACACCCGCGGCACCACGTTCGGCGCGCGGGCCGGGGCGTACCGCACCCAGGAGTTCACCGGCGGGGTGTACACCGGCTACCGCCAGGACTACCAGGACCTGGTGTTCGGGGTGGACGGGCTGGTGGACCACTGGCCGTTCCCCAAGACGCAGGTCGGGTTCAACTACGAGCGGCGAATCGCGCAACTGTTCGACAACGACGGGCAGAACGGGGCGAACCGGGCGGCCCTGTTCGGCCGGTACGTGTTCCAGCCCGGCTCCAGCCTGTACCTGCCGCCGATCAGCTACCTGGACGTGTTCACCTCGTACCAGGACAATTTCCTGCCGATCCCGCGGGAGCGGGGGGCCGGGGCGCAGCGGTACGCCTGGGAGTGGCTGATCGGCCCGCACTTCCGCCTGAACCTGTACACCCCGTATTGGGACCCGGACACCGGCGTGTGGGTGGACCTGACGTACTCCACCGGCACGGTGCAACTCGCCCGCCGGGAGACGACGAACCAACTGCGGGCGGAACTGGCGGCGGTGCGGAAACTGCCGGACGGGTACGGGTACTTCTCGGACATCAAGCTGGCCGGCCGCGGGGTGGTGGCGAAGGCGTGGCCGACCGCCGGCGAGTTCTTCCCGCTCGGCGGCAGCACCCAGTTCCGCGGGTTCGACCTGCAGCAGCGGCAGGGCAGTTTCATGTGGCTGGCGAACGCCGAGGCCCGGCTGCCACTCGCCCGCAACCTGCGGTGGAACTTCGTGGACCGGGTGGTGGGGGTGCGGAACATCTACTTCGCCGCTTTCTACGACGTGGGCGGGGTGTACACGAACGGGGACGTGGTGGGGAACGTGGCCCACGCCCTCGGCGGCGGGCTGCGGGTGGACACCTCGTTCTTCAGCTTCATCGAGCGGCTGACGTTCCGGGCGGACGTGGCCAAGACGCTCAACGCCGCCACCCCGTTCCAGGTGTGGCTCGGCATCCAGCACCCGTTCTGACGCGGGGCGGTCTGTCCGGGTGGCCGACTCCCTCCGGGAGTCGGTTCCGACTGTCGGAGACAGTCGGCCACCCGCAGGGCGGCGGTCTGGTCTCGCTC
>CANJKY010000690.1 GCA_947474875.1 Gemmataceae bacterium | reverse complement strand
GAACAAGCGGGTGGGCGGTGGCACGGCTAAAGGGCCGAAGCCGCGGGACTACGAATACCACCTGCCGAAGAAGGCGGTCCGTGCCGCCACCCGCATGGCCATCCTGAGCAAGTTCGCCGATGGCGAGTGCGTGATCGTTGACGACCTCGCCTTGGCCGCTCCGAAGACGAAGGAGATGGCCGCGGTGCTGAAGGCCATCAAGGTGGGTACGCGGGTGGTGAAGAAGGTGGAGAACGGGGTGGAGCAGAACGTCGAGAAGGACGTGACCCTGCTCGACACCACCGTCCTCATCGGCACCGACAAGCTGGACTCGACGGTGTACCGCTCCGGGCGGAACATCGACGGCGTGAAGGTGCTGCCGGCGGCCGAGTTTAACGCGTATGTGGTGCTCAAGCAGAAGCGGCTGGTGCTGACGAAGGCGGCGTTCGAGGCGCTGCGGACGACGGCGGCGAAGTAACCCGAACCCCGCGAGCGAACGAGGAACAGCGATGGCCCGGTCCCGACCCCACCCGAAGCGGTACGTGCGGAAGCTCGAAGCCCGCAAGCCGTGCGTTCACGGCGAGCCGGGGCTGGATCTCCGCCCGCACCAGATCGTCCTCCGCCCGCTGGTGACGGAGAAGGGTACGCACGCCAGCACCAAGCGGAACGCGTACACGTTCATGGTGCACATGCTGGCGGACAAGACGCAGATCGCGTCGGCGGTCCAGGAGTTGTTCAACGTGCGGGTGGACAAGGTGCGGACGCAGGTGCGGAAGGGGAAGACGGTGCGGTTCCGGAACAGGCAGGGGCAGCAGAGCGACTGGAAACGGGCGGTCGTCACCCTGAACGCGGACGACAAGATCGACTTCTTCTAAGCCGGGAGTGGTCGGCTGTCAGCGGTCAGCTTTCAGCCGGATACGGGTGGAGCGGGATTCCTCGAACGAGACTGGTCGGCTTTCCTGCTGAAAGCTGACCGCTGAGAGCCAAAGACATGGGCATCCGCAACTACAACCCGACGTCCGCCGGCCGCCGCACCGGGAGCGTGTCGGACTTCGCCGATTGCACCACCCCCAAGGTGAACGCGCCGTATAAGCCGCTGCTGGTGCGGAAGCGGAAGACCGGCGGGCGGAACTTCCAGGGTATCGTCACCAGCCGGTTCCGCGGCGGCGGCCACAAGCAGATGATGCGGGTGGTGGACTTCAAGCGGAAGACGGACGGCGTCGAGGCGACGGTGCTGAGCGTCGAGTACGCCCCGTGCCGGAGTGCCCGGGTCGCGCTGATCGAGTACGCGAACGAAACCAAGACGAAGGCGTACATCCTCGCCCCGGACGGGCTGAAGGCGGGCGACAAGGTGATGAGCGGTGACGCGGCAGAACCGAAGCCGGGGAACTGTCTGCCGCTGTCGAAGATCCCGCTCGGGCTGGCCATTCACAACATCGAGCTGAAGCCGGGCCGCGGCGGGCAGATCTGCCGCAGCGCCGGGTGCAGCGCCACCCTCGGCGCCCGTGACAAGGGGCAGGTGCTCATCACCATGCCGAGCGGGGAGGTGCGGCGGGTGTCGGACAAGTGCCGGGCGACCGTCGGCAGTGTGTCCAACTCCGACCACATGAACATCAGCCTGGGTAAGGCCGGGCGGGTGCGGTGGAAGGGCCGCAAGCCGCACAACCGCGGGATGGCCATGAACCCGACCGACCACCCGATGGGCGGCGGCGAGGGGCGGAGCAAGAGCGGCGGGCAGCCGAAAGGGCCGAGCGGGGTGCTGGCCAAGGGCGGCAAGACCCGCGGCGGGAAGAAGCCGTCGAACAGCGCGATCGTCCGCCGTCGTCCGGCCGGGCCGTTCCAGAAGCACAACGGGTAATTCCGCGACGCCGCCAGCGGCGTGCGGTGGGCGACCGACGGGCGCGGTCGTATCGTATTCGGTTCCGGTTTCATCGATTGACCCGCACAGGGTAGGGCACACGGCATGGCTCGCAAGAACCCCTACGACTTCGAGGCCGTCCAGCGGTTGCTGGCGAAGGTGGACAAGCAGGGGAAGGGGAAGGAGCCGATCAAGACGTGGTACCGCGACGCGGTCATCGTCCCGGAGTTCATCGGGCAGACGTTCCTGGTACATAACGGGAAGGCGTTCGGCAAGGTGTACGTGACCGAGGAGATGGTCGGGCACAAGCTCGGCGAGTTCTCCCCCACCCGCACCTTCAAGGGGCACACGGCCGGCAAGAAGGTGGCCGCCGCCCCCGGTAAGTAAGCGACGGCGGATTCCGGAACTGGGCTCCGGCCCCTGACCCTTGGTCACTGAAATGATTTACCGAGCCAAACACCGGCACGCCGATGTCGCCCCGCGGAAGATGCGGCCGCTTGCCAGCATGATCCGCGGGATGAACGTGGACGAGGCGATCGAAGCCCTGCGGTTCATGCCCAACCGCGGCGCCCGGCTGATCGAGGCGGTGGTGAAGAGCGCCATCGGCAACGCCGAGGACCAGGGGTGCCGCAACCTGGAAGACCTGGTGGTGACCGAGGTGCGGATCGACGGCGGGCCGATGTTCAAGCGGATCCGCCCGCGGGCCCGCGGCACCGCGTTCGGCATCAAACGGCGGCTGGCCCACATCGTGGTGGCCGTCACAGACATGGACGCGGTCGCGGCGGCGACTACCCCCGCCGTCGACGCCACCCCGGCCGAACCGGCCGTCACCAACTGAGCCACCCACGGGTCACGAAGGGTCACGGATCATGGGTCAGAAAGTCCGACCGACCGGCTTCCGCACCGGCATCATGACCGACTGGCAGTCGGCGTGGTACGCGAGCAAGCAGGACTTCAGCGAACTGCTGGTGGAAGACCACACCATCCGCCAGTTCATCCACAAGTACCTGACCCGCAGCCGGGACCGCAAGGAACAGCGGCCGGCCATCGCCAAGATCCGGGTCGAGCGGACCCGCGAGCGGGTGACGGTGTTCGTGTACAGCAGCCGCATCGGGGCGATCATCGGCAAGAAGGGTGAGAAGATCGACAAGCTGACCAAGGCGCTAGAGAAGCTCACCCGCCGGCACATCGAGGTGAAGACGGTCGAGGTCACCCGTCCGGAGATCGACGCCCAGATCATCGCCGACGACATCGCCGAGCAGCTGGAAAAGCGGAGCAGCTTCCGCCGCACCATGAAGAACGCCATGCAGCGGGCGA
Source organism: Gemmataceae bacterium (assembly GCA_947474875.1). Taxonomy (GTDB): domain Bacteria; phylum Planctomycetota; class Planctomycetia; order Gemmatales; family Gemmataceae; genus JALHQU01. Next base: position 57 of record CANJKY010000690.1, on the reverse strand, counting down.
TGGAGGGCGGGGCGAAGGGGATCAAGCTACAGTTGTCCGGGCGGCTGGGCGGGGCCG
>CANJKY010000689.1 GCA_947474875.1 Gemmataceae bacterium | reverse complement strand
GCGGGGTGAGGGGCACACCCACCCACCAACGACCGTGGTCCTGAACCCACCACTGCCAGAACAACGGGGCAGCGGGGGAACAGGACCACTTTTTCAGCACCCTGCTAGAAGGGGTGCAAAGGAGTTGGAGTCCCGGAGGGACGACGGAATCCGTCGCCGCTCCGCGGCTCAACGAATTCGGAAATCGCAAACCAGGGGTTTCACCCCTGGCTACGGGCCGCCGCCGCTCCGCGGCTCAGAACGGCCCGGCCCTCGCTCGCGCGTCGGGCTAACAAATCAGGCTAACCTTTGGCGGCGGCCGCCAACCGCTCCTTCTTGTCGTGCTCTTTCATCGGCACGACGAGGTGATCCAGCACCCCGCCCAGAATCTCCTGCAGCTTGTACACCGTCAGCCCGATGCGGTGATCCGTCACCCGCCCGTCGGCGAAGTTGTACGTGCGGATCCGCTCCCCGCGGTCGCCCCCGCCGATGAGCGTCCGCCGCATGTCCGACCGGGCCTTGTGCAGCCGTTGCTGCTGCTGCTCGTACACCCGGCTCCGCAGCACCCGCATCGCCTGCTCCTTGTTCTTCGTCTGGCTGCGGCCGTCCTGGCACTTCACCTCGATCTGATCGGCCGTACCCTTGCGGTACCAGATGCGGACGGCCGATTCCGTCTTGTTCACGTGCTGCCCGCCCGCCCCGCCGGCCCGCATCACCTCGATCTCCAGGTCGGCCGGGTTGATCTCCACGTTCACCTCATCCGGCTCGGGCATCACGCCCACCGTCGCCAGGCTGGTGTGAATCCGCCCCTGGGTTTCGGTCTTCGGCACCCGCTGCACCCGGTGCCCGCCGCTCTCGAACCGCAGCGCCTGGAACACCCCGTCGCCCTTCACGCTGGCGACGACTTCCTTGAACCCGCCGGCCTCGCCGGGGCTGTGGTTGATCTCCTCCACGCTCCAGCCTTTGCTGCGAGCGTACCGGCTGTACATGTCGAACAGGTCGCCGGCGAACAGCGCCGCCTCATCCCCGCCGGTGCCCGCCCGGATTTCCAGGATCAGGCTGTCGAACTCCTCACTCGGGTCCACCAGCAGTTGGTCCTCGATCCGCTCGGCCAGCGCCGCCCGCTTCGGCCGCAGGTCGGCCAGTTCCTCCTCGGCCATCGCCTTCAGGTCCGGGTCCGTTTCGGTGGCGAGGAGCTGCTCGGACGCCTTGATCTGCTCGTCCAGCCGCAGCCACTCCTGGTACGGGGCGATCAGCTTGCGGAGGGAGCCGTGCTCCTTGCCGACGGCGGCGGAGCGGTGCTGGTCGGCCGCCACCGCCGGATCTTCCATCATCGCTTCGAGTTCGCGGAACCGGGCCAGCTTCTGGTCGAGGACGGGCCACATGGCGGGACGCCTCGCGGGCGGACGGGGTGGGGAAATGCGAAAGCCCACGCACGGCCGTGCGTGGGCTTGGACGGGGGACCGGTCGCTACTTCTGCTCGGTGGCCGCCGGCTTCCGCTGGAACTTCTTCTGGAACTTCTCCACCCGCCCGGTGGTGTCCACGAAGCTCATCTTGCCGGTGAAGAACGGGTGGCTGGCGCTGGAGATCTCCAGCTTGTACAGCGGGTACTCGTTCCCGTCCTCCCACTTGATCGTCTCGTCGCACTCGACGCATGAGCGGGTGAGGAAGGTGACGTTCGCGGACACGTCCTTGAACACGACCGGCCGGTAGTTCGGGTGGATGCCCTTCTTCATGACTCGAAGTCCTGGGGACGGCAGTTGACGGTTCAGATTAGGGATTGTAGTGGGGCGACCGGAACGGGCAAGGATTTCCGGCTACTCCGGGAACCACCGTCGCGGGTCCACCCGGAAGTACCCCCGCAGCAGGTCGAACACCTCCGGCGTCTCCGCCTCCAGGTCGTGCGGGCGACAGTAGAACGCCTCGGCCGCGTCAGCGAAGAACTCGGTCTCGTCGTCCGCCGCGTGTTCGGTGAAGAACGTCGCCTCCCCGCGGTCGAGCGCCTTCTTATGGGCGTCGAACGCGGCGGTCATCACCTCCCGCCAGCGGTCCTCGGCCGCCTGGGTCTCCAGCGGCGGGGTGCCGTTCACCTCGCCGTCCAGGAAGTCGAGCTGGTGGGCGAACTCGTGGACCACGACGTTGAACCCGCACGTCGGGTCGCGGCCTTCCTCCAGTGCGTCCCGCCAGTTCACGATCACCGGCCCGCGGTACCACGCCTGCCCGCCGAGTACCGTGTCCGACAGGTGGTCGTCCTCGTACCCGTCTTCCGGGTTGGGGGTGCGGAACTCGTCCGGGTACACGATGACCGAGTGGACGCGGGCGAAGTGGTCGTGCTCCGGCTGGCCGACCAGCAGCAGCGCCGCCTGCGCAGCGATGGTTAGCCGGATTTCGTCCGTGACGTGCAGCCCGCCGCACCCCTCCCAGTTCTTCTCGGCGATCAGCACGCGGGTGATGTCCCGCAGCTTCGCCCGCTCCGGCTCGCTCAGCCGCGGGTAGTGGCCGACGTTCCGCTTCAGCACCGCCTCCCAGTGCGGCGGGAACGGCTCCGAGAGCAGCTTGCGGCGACGGCGATCGCGGAAGAAGCCGAACATGGGGGAATTGTAGCCTCTTAGTCCAAGCCCACGGACAGCCGGCCGTGGGCTTTCGGGGTGTTCTGTTTTTCCAGTTGCAATCCGTCCCAAATCGGGTCAGCATCCAGCGTCCCCCGCCGGAGCCTCCCCCATGCGTCTCTCGCTCGCGTTCCTCGCACTCGCCACCGCCGCCGTCGCCGCGGACAAGCCGCCGCCGAACGTGGTGTTCATCTTCTCCGACGACCACGCTTACCAGGCGGTGAGCGCCTACGGCCACCCGCTCAAGCTGAATGAGACGCCGAACATCGACCGCATCGCCAAAGGGGGAATGCGATTCGACCGCTGCCTGGTGCCGAACAGCATCTGCGGGCCGAGCCGGGCGTGCGTGCTCACCGGCAAGTACAGCCACGCGAACGGGTTCTACGACAACACCCGTAGCAAGTTCGACGGCTCGCAGACCACGTTCCCGAAGCTGCTGAAGCAGGCCGGCTACCAGACGGCGGTGATCGGCAAGTGGCACCTCGTCTCCGACCCGACCGGGTTCGACCACTGGCACATCCTGCCCGGCCAGGGCATCTACTACAACCCGCCGATGATCAAGAACGGGGTGCGGGCGAAGGAGACCGGGTACGTCACCGACGTCATCACGGACCGCAGTTTGGAAT
>CANJKY010000688.1 GCA_947474875.1 Gemmataceae bacterium | reverse complement strand
GGGAGCGCGTCGGACGCGCTCCCCGCTGGGTCGCGGCTACGGGCTGGTCACGGCGTCTCCACCGTCACCGACACGATGATCGGGGCGGTGTCATCCGGCCCCTTCACGAACTCGATCGTCTTGATCGCCTCGGTCCGCTTCGGGGTGATGCTCAGGTACCGCACCTGCTGGCGGCCCCGCATCTCGAACGCGTGCTTCGACTCCGGCACGTCCACCTTGCGGATGTAGTCGGCGAAGTGGACGCCGTTCTTCAGCTCGTGGTCCTCCGTCTTGCCGTCGGCGTAGGTGAGCCGCACGATCATGCTCACCGTCCCCTTCTCGCTCGCCGGGTAGCTCCACCCGCCGATCCCGCCCAGGATGTGGATCGCCTTGGCCGGGGTGTTGCACGGCAGGGTCACGCTCTTCGGCATCTTCGGCGGCTTGTCCCCGTTCCGGCCGTTCAGCATGACCACGTTCTTCACCGCGTCCCCGGCCGGGTCGACCAGGTGGAACGGCACCCCGTTGAACTCCTTCGGTTTCCAGTCGCGGAACACCAGCCGCTCGGCCTGGCCGTTCGCCTCGAAGAACATGCCGCGGGTGCTCACCACCGTCGCCACCTTGTCCAGCGGGATGGGCACGTACTTACCCTTGAGCGTCAGGAACTCGAGCAGGTCCGTCAACTCCGCCTTGGTCATCTGCTTCTCGAACCCCTCCGGCATGAGCGACTTCTTCGACTCCACCAGCTCGTCCAGGTCGGCGGTGCCGATGGCGTGCTTCTTGTTCTCCGCGTCCAGCAACTCCACCGTCGTCTTCGTCTGCGCCGACAGCAGGCCGGTGATCACCCGCCCGTCCAGCAGGCGGGCGGTGTACGCTTTGAAGTTCCCCTCCACGCTCCGGCTCGGGTCGAGCACGGCGATCAGGATCTCCTCCTTCGGGTGGACCGCAAACCCGGTCAGGTCCGGGCCGATCTGGGCGCCCTCCCCACCGTGCTTGTGGCACTTCATGCAGTGGGTGGCGAACGCCTTCTTGCCCAGCCCGGCGTCCCCCGTCTTCTTGATCACCTCGTGGAACTGGTCGATCACCTTCTGCCGGTCGGCGTCGGGCAGCCCGCCGCCCATGGCCAACAGCTTCTTCGCCCGCTCGGCCACCTCCGCGCTCGGGTGCGCCGCCAGGGCCGTCTTCTGGTCCAGGTCGAGCATGTCGAACCGCAGGGCGCCCTTCTCCACCGCGTCCAGGAACGCCTTCGTCGGCTCCGGGCGGGCGAGGACCACCCGCAGGGCGAGTGGGCGGACGGCCGGGGGCAGGGACGGCAGCTTGGCCACCAGCGTGGGGCCAGCGGCCTTCGCCTTCGACCCGGCGAGCGCTTCGAGCAGGCCGGCCACCAGTTCCGGGCTGGCCTTGGCGGTGATCAGTCCGGCCAGCTTCTCGGCGGCGGCCTCGTCGGCCGGCAGGAACTCCACGACCTGCTTGGCGGCGGTCACGCGGGCGGAGTCCGTCGCCTTGTCGTCGGCGACGATGACGAGCAGCCCCTTCGCCAGCTCGCCGAGTTGGGCGTCCAGCCCCTTCACCCCCCACGCCGCGGCCAGCTTGAGCAGCCGCCCGCGGCTGGTGGCGGAGGTGGCGGACATGGCTTTCACGAACGCCGCCTCGTCGTCCCCGCTCAGCTTGGCCGGCTTGCTGGACGGCCAGCCGGCGGCCAGACCGGTGACGACGGCGTCGGACACGGTCGAGGTGCCGAGCGCGGCGAGCAGCGTGCCCAGGTCGGACGGGGCCTTCGCCGCGTAACTGCTGGCGATCCGCTCGACGGTGGTCAGCGCCTGGGTCGACCACGTCTTGTCTTTCGATTTGGCCAACTCGGCCAGCACCGGGCCGGCGTGGGCGACGGACGCGGCGAGGGTGGCGTCGGCGATCCCCCTCTCGGTGGTGGCGTCGAGGGCGCTCAGCCGCGCGGCCAGCACCGCCCCGGCGGCGGCCGACGAGTCCTGATCCGCCAGCGCGAGCAGGGCGGCCAGGCGGACGCGGGTGTCGGCGTCGTCCAGGCACTTGCTGGCCAGGATGGCGTCCACCGACTTGGCGTCCTTCGGCAGCGTTTGCAGGGCGGCCCGGCGGACGGCCGGCGACGAGTGCCCGAGGGCCGAGGCCGACGTGTTCTCCGAGGCCGCCTTCAGCCCGTCCAGCACCCACAGGGCGTGCAGCGCCGCCTGCGGGCTGGTCTGGGCACCCACCGCGAGTGCGGAGACCACCGGGGCGACAGTCTTGTCGCCCGCCTCCACCAGCAGCCGTTGGGCCTTCTGCCGCCAGAACATGTTGTCCGACTTCAGCGCCTCCACCAGGTCGGCCGGCTTGGCGTCCTTCAGGTTCGGCTGTTTGCCCTCCTTCGCCTTGGTGTACACCAGCCGGTAGATGCGGCCGCGGGTCTTGTCGCGGGCCGGGCTTTCGTACGCCCCGCCCTTGCCGGTGCTGAACCCGGCCGGCGTCGGGTTGTGCTGGACGATGAAGTTGTACCAGTCGATGAACCACACGTTCCCGTCCGGGCCGACCTGGGCGTCGATGGGGGAGATCCACTCGTCGTCGCCGGCCACCAGGTTCCAGCCGTACCGGGCGACGTAGTCGGTGCCGGTCGGCTGCAACACGAAGCTGGCGATCAGGTGGCCGGTCGGCTCGCTCACGAACGCGGTGCGGTTCCAGTACGCCTGGGGGTAGTTGCGGGCGGTGTAGACGGCGCACCCGGAGCCGGCGGTGAATCCGCCGTGCCAGTCCACCTGCCGCACGTTCTCGGTGATCGGGTGGAAATCGTTGTTCAGGGCGATGTTCGGCAGCGGACCTGGGTTGGCCCCGCGGACCATCTCGTAGTACCGGTTGGGGACGGGCATGTGGACGAGCGGGCAGCCGTTGGCGGTGCTGCCGAACAGGTCGCCGTCCTCGTTGAACGCCACCCCCCACGAGTTGTTGTTGGTGTTCCGCAGCATCTCGAACTTGGCCACCTTCAGCCCGTGCTCGCCGTCCTTCTCCAGTTTGAACCGGTACAGGGCCTGGCCGAAGTTGAACCGCTCGCCGGCCACGACGCCGTTCAGCCGGCTGTACCCGACGATGCCGTAGACCCAGTTGTCGAACCCGTACCGCAGGTTGCTCGGCCCGGCGTGCGTGTCGCCGGTGCCCCACCCGGTGATGACTTCCTGCCGCAGGTCGGCCTTGCCGTCCCCGTCGGTGTCCTTCAGGAACAGGGTGTGCGGGGCC
>CANJKY010000687.1 GCA_947474875.1 Gemmataceae bacterium | reverse complement strand
CCTTCTTCAGCGCCACCATCCCGCCCTTCCCGCCGGGGGTACACACCAGGGTGTCACCGTCGATCAGCACGCTCTCGCTGTACCCCCACTGCGGGATGCCGCCGCCGAAGTCCTTCACCAGGTTCTTGCTCCACTTCACCTCGCCCTTGTCGGACGTCAGGCACACCAGGTCGCCGGTCGCCCCCAGGGCGTACACGAACCCGCCGTCCACCGTCGGGGTGGCCCGCGGCCCGCCGCCCCACCCGTCGAGGAACTTGCCCGCAGAGGTGGTCAACTTGGTCTGCCACACCTGCGACCCGTCTTTCACGTTCAGGCAGGTGACGAACTCCTTGGCGTCCTGTTTCGCCCCGTCCGCGCCGATGATGTACATCTTCCCGCCGACCACCGCCGGCTGGCCGTACCCGGCGCCGATGTCGGTCAGTTCGGTCTTCTTCCACAGCAGCTTCGGCCCGTCGGCCGGGAACTTGTCGATCAGCCCCTTCTCGGCCGAGATGCCGTCGCGGTTCGGGCCGCGCCACTGCGGCCAGTCGGCGGCGAGGGCGGGGGAAACGAGGAGGACGGCCGACAGCAGACAGACAGCGACTCGCATGTGTACCTCGGACGGGTGACAGGGCCGGAGGAGGACAGAAGAAGTATAAGTACGCCCGCGGTGGCCGAAAACGGGGCGGAGGATCTCATCGATCGCTCACGCCGCGGTCAGGTGCCGCACCTCTTCCGGCTTCAGCACCCGAATGCCGCCGTCCGATTCCAGTTCGATGCCGTCGAACGACAAATCCCGGAGCCGGCCGACTACCGTAGAGCCGTCCGACCGTTCGGCCACCACCTGTCGGCCGAGCAGCCCGATCCGCCATTTCCAGTCGGCTTCGAGCGGCACCCGCTCTCCGGACATTAGCCGGTCGTACTCGTCGTCTAGGTGGCGGACGACGGCGGCGAGGGCCGCCCGCGAGTCGATCGGCTGGCCGGCGAGGATCGCCAGGGAGGTAGCGTCGGGCAGGCCGGCGACGGCGAACTCGGCGGCCGTCTGGTTCAGGTTCAGCCCGATGCCGACGACGGTGGCCGCCCGCTGCTCGATCAGAATGCCGCACACCTTCTTGCCCCGCACCAGCAGGTCGTTCGGCCACTTGATCTTTGCCTGCTGGCCGGTCAGCCGGAACACCGCGTCGGCCACCGCCACCGCCGCCCACGCCGTCAGGATCACCGGCCGCCGCAACTCCGGCGGCGGGGCGACCACCACCGACAGCAGCAGCGACGTGCCCGGCTTCGCCTGCCACACCCGCCCGTACTGCCCGCGGCCGGCGGACTGGAAGTCGGCGACGACCACCGTGCCCGGCTCCTCCCCCGCGGCGGTGTCGTTGGTGCTGCTCAACTCGTCGAACAACTGCACACGCCGGCCGACGTGCCGGGTGTCGAAGTGCAGCGTCTCCCGCGGGGTGCTCATTCCACGTCCACCACGATCAGCCCCTTTTCAGCCCCGACCGCCAGCGTCAGCCCGTCCGGGGCGAACGCCAGGGACTGCACCGGCCCGAGGTCGAAGTCGTAGGCCGTCCGCTTCTCGCGGGTCGGCAGGTCGTACACCTCCACCCGCCCTGGCGACCCGCCGACCGCGAGTACTTGGCCGGTCGGAGATACCGCCAGCGTTCGGATCATGCGGACGCCGGTCTTCCGCTGTCGCAACTTGCTGCCGTAGGATGATCGGTCGGTGAAGAACAGGAACTGCCCGCTACCGATCATTACCTCGCCGTCCGGCAGGAAACAGACGGCGGACGCCCAGTGGTTGGGGAATCGGAATAGCATCCCCGGTCGCTTCGGGTGGTCGTACACGAACAACTGTGAGTATCCGGTTACGGCGAACCGACTGCCGGATGTGTTAGCAGCGACGGCGTAGGCCGGTGGGGCTGGGTCCAGATTGCCGTGCTCAAACGGGGCGGGCCGCTGCCACCAGTGACAATCCCCACCATCGTACATGTTGGCCCCGCCCATCATCCGCCGCGCTGCGATCAGATACTCGCCGTCGCTGGTATACGCCATCGACCAGATCGACCGGCTCCGGCGATCCCACTGACTGGTCCGCACGAACGGCCAGTGATAGATCGTCCCATCGGTCATGTCGTACAGGGGATGGATCCGGATCTGGCTTTCATCCTGGTCCGGCGGCATGCGGCCGGCGATAGCCAACTCCCGTCCGTCGGGGCGGACCGCCAGCGCGAACACGAACATCCGCGTGCGGATCGTTTCGGTCACGCTGCCGTCGGCCGGGTTCCACACCGTCACCTGCTTCTTGCCGGACGCCGACAGTAGTCGGCCGTCCGGCAAGAAGGCGACCGCCCGTACGCACTCCGGTTTGGCGGTGAGGCGGCGCACGGTGGGTCACTCCAACCCCATCTGTTTCAAGCTGGCCTCGTACCGACCCCAGGGCACCGGCTTGAGCGGGATGTCGGCGGTGCGGTGGTCGAGCGCCAGGTCGAGGACGTACATGGTCTCGACGTGCGTCGTCCGCTTCCCATCCGCCCGCAGTTTGGCGATCGCCTCCTGCTCCTGGCGGAACCGGGCGGCCATCTCCATCAGCGTGAGGATGCGACAGCCGTCCGACCCATGCTCCACATGCACCCCGCGGCACACCGGCCAGTGCTCGAACAGCGGCAGGTCGTCCACCTGCACGAGCAGGATGGTGATCGGCTGGTGGGCGGACAGGGCGGCCGGCTCGCAGCACGGGGCCATGACGTACAGGTCGTGGTCGAACGGCTCGTTCGCCACCCGGTCGCACACGAAATTGGTGAGCGTTTCGAGCAGGAACGACCCCTCCGCCCCCTCCATACTGATGAGCGTGTGCCGCGGGGTCACCCGCTCGGCCCGGTCCTTCAGCACGTCCGCCAGGTGGCCGTTCGGCACCACCCGCCGGAGTTGGTTCTGGCCGAGCGAACGGATGCGGACGGACACAGGGTAGCGGGTGCCGTCCGGCCGGGCTTCGGACTCGATCAGGTGCAGGTTGATGACCACCGAATCGCGGGCGTCGCCGGCCTGGATCTCCCGCCGCTCGCGGAGCCGCCGCCGCAGGGCGATGATCCACGTCACCATCGTGCCCAGCAGCGCCCCGAGCAGTACGCCCACGCCCCGCCCGCTCAGCTCGTTGACGATTTTGTCCCACATGACGCCGACCGGCCTTTCTGCCGCTCAGTCGAGGTAATCGAGCGCGATGTCCAGGGCCGTCGCCGAGTGGG
>CANJKY010000686.1 GCA_947474875.1 Gemmataceae bacterium | reverse complement strand
GCAGGGCGAGTTCCGCAAGATGGCCCCGGCCGACGCGGAGCAGTGGAACCGGCTGCAGATGGTGTCGTCCGACAGCGGCCCGATCCCGACCGGGTGGCGGCCGGCCGTCCGCCGGGTGTTCGACGAGTACTGGCCGAAGTACGAGGCCGCGCTGCGAAGCCTGGAGTCGGCCGAACAGACCCGCACCAGGATGTACGCCAGCGGGGACGACGACCGCGACCTGCAACGGGCGAAGGCCGACTACCAACTCGGGTTGGCCCAGTTCGCCGAGCCGGCGACCGAGTTGAAGGGGTTCGCCGACTCGTGGCAGGAGCAGCGGGCGTACCTACCGCTCGTGTTCGGCGTCCTCGGAGCGCTGGTGCTGACGGCCGGCATCGTCCGCCAGGGGGTGTTCCGGGCCGGGTCGCCGGAGCGCCGCACGCTCGGCGTCGCCGTCCTCGTTCTGCTCGGGCTGATGGGGTCGCTGACGCTGATGGCCCTGTACGCCGAGGCAGGCGACCAGAAGTGGCGGGACACCTATGCCATCGCGCCGCACCCGGACACGGACCGCTGGGGTCGGAAGGCGACCGGCATGGCCGCACCGCCGGCGGCGATGGCGGCCGATGGCGCGATGCCGATGGCCGACGCGGGCGGGATGCCGAAGGACGCGGCCGCGATGGGCGGAGGGATGGGTGATATGCGGCCTCAGGCCATGCCCGGTGGCATGCCGCCCGCGGCGGCCCGCGGGTTCGCACCGAAGGCGGGTCAGCCGCCGGCCCCGCCTGCCCCGGCAGGGGGCGTCCAACGGATGCAGATGATGAAGGGTGTCGCCGACCCGGCCAAGCCGAAGGCCGACGCGAAAGGCGGGGGCCGGGATGCCCTCGACTTCCGGGAGGCGGTGGAGGACGGGAAGAAGCTCCGGGTCATGGACGGCGTCGCCCGGCTGGAGAAGAAGAAAATGGAGGAGATGGCGGACATGCCGGGCGCCGGACCCCGAGGCGGTCGTGGGTTCGCCCGGCAATCCCCGCAGCCGCAGTTCAACGACTTCGTCCGCCGCCGCAACGCCGAACTGGCCGCGGTCATCCAGAAAGAGATGAACCAGCCGGCGGGCCGTGGCCGCAACCCGCTGCCGCAACTGACCGAGTTCCGCCCGCAGTACACCCCGCTGCCGGTCCGCGAGTACGCCCACACCCGCCCGGAACTGGCCGACGACGCCCCGCGGGAAGACTTCACCGAGACCCTGCTCTGGCAGCCGGTGATCGTCACCCCGACCGACGGCAAAGCCACCGTCACGTTCAGCCTGAGCGACGACGTGGCCCCGTACCGGGTGCTGGTGGCCGGGCACACGCTGGACGGCCGCATCGGCGCCGTCAGCGGGGTGATCGAGGTGCGGAAGCCGTTCGCCCTGGACCCGAAACTGCCGCAGGAGATCAGCTCGTCCGACGTGATGGACGTGCCGGTGATCGCGCTGAACGGCTCCGACGCGGGCCGCAAGGCGGACGTGAGTGTCAGCGCCGTCGGGCTGAAGGTGAACGGCGACGAGAAGTTCGCCCTCGACCTCGCCGCCAATGCCGGCGGGCGGAAACTCGTCCGCCTCACCCCGAGCCAACTGGACGGCGAACTGCGAGTGCAACTGGAGGGGAAAGCCAGCGGCGACAGGGACTCGGTCATCCGCACGCTGACGGTGGTGCCGGACGGCTTCCCGCTGTCTGTGTCGGCGTCGGACGTGCTCGAACAGAAGGTGTCGAAGGCGTTCAAGCTGCCGGAGCAGATCGTGCCCGGCACGCTCAAGATGAAGGTGAGCGTGTACCCGAACACGCTGTCCGAAGTACAGGCCGGGCTGGAGGGGATGCTCCGCGAACCCTACGGCTGCTTCGAGCAGACCAGCACCACCAACTACCCGAACGTGCTCATCCTGGACTACCTGAACGAGACGAACCAGGCCAAGCCGGACGTGAGCAAGCGGGCGAAGGAACTGCTCGACCGCGGGTACGGCAAACTGGTCAGTTTCGAGTGCCAGAAGCCGCAGGCCGGCAAAGAGGGGTACGAGTGGTTCGGCGGCACCGCGCCGCCGCACGAGGCGCTCACCGCCTACGGCCTGCTCCAGTTCACCGACATGGCCCGCGTCCACCCGGTTGACGCGGAGATGCTGAAGCGGACCCGCGAGTACCTGCTGAGCGCCCGCGACGGCCAGGGCGGGTTCAAGAAGAACGCGCGGGCACTGGACACGTTCGGGTACGCCCCGAAGCCCATCGCCGACGCGTACATCGTGTGGGCGATCAGCGAGAGCGAGCGGAAGGCCGACGCCAAGTCCGACCTGGACAAGGAACTGGCCGCGGTGCTGGCGAAGACCAAGGAGGGCGACACGGCGAAGGACCCGTACTACCTCGGGCTGGCGGCGAACGCCCTGCTCAACCGCGGCAAGAAGGCGGACGGCGAGGCGGTGCTGAAGGCGCTGACCAAGATGCAGCAGAAGGACGGGTCGATCCCGGGAGCGAAGACCAGCATCACCAACTCGGTCGGCGAGGCGCTGCTCATCGAGACCACCGGCATGGCGGTGCTGGGCTGGCTGAAGGCAAACGAGACCGGCACCTACCGCGAGAACGTGGATTCGGCGTGCAAGTGGATCGGCACCAAGCGGGGTGGGTACGGCGGGTACGGGTCCACCCAGTCCACCATCCTGGCGCTGAAGGCGCTGATCGAGTACGCCCGCAGCAGCAAGCGGCCGGCCGAGAACGGCACCATCCGGGTGTTCGCCAACGGGGTCGAGGTGGGCCAGAAGGCGTTCACCACTGAGCAGACGGGGCCGATCGTCATCGACATCCCGGACGCGGAGAAGGTGTTCGCCGCCGGGAACGTGGACGTCCGCGTGGAGACGGACGCGAAGCAGGCGTACCCGTGTACGCTGGCGATGGAGTGCCGCAGCCGCAAGCCGGACAGTTCGGCCGACTGCCCGATCCGCCTGGAGACGACGCTGAACAAGGCGGAGGCGGCCGAGGGCGACACGGTGCGACTGGCGGTGAAGGTGCGGAACACGAAGGAGAAGCAGAACGGCATGGTGACGGCCATTGTGGGCATCCCGGCCGGGCTGAAGGTGCCGGAGGACATGAAGCAGTTGAAGTTGCTCACCGACCGACCGGCGGACGGCAAGCGGCCGACGGTCAGCTACTGGGAGAAGCGGGGCCGCGAGTTGGTGTTCTACTGGCACGGACTGAACGAGAACGAGGCGGTGGAGTTCGGGG
>CANJKY010000685.1 GCA_947474875.1 Gemmataceae bacterium | reverse complement strand
GCCGCTGCTGGCCAACGACGGGTTCTGGAAGGTGGCGCACGAAGGCCGGACGGACTGGTCGATGCTGCTCGGCCTGCTGTTCCTGCTGGCCGTCGGCGCGGGCCAGTGGTCACTTGACGCCCGGCTGTTCGGCGGATCGCGGACGTTGACCACCTGACAACCTCCGGCTCGCCCTCGCCGGGTTCTCGGGCCGTCACCCTCATGACGGCCCGATCCGCGCTCACGCCGGCTCAACCGCCCGATTGAGCGGGAGGGTCACGGTCGCGGTGGTTCCGACCCCCTCACCGCTGGTGATCGAAACGCCCCCCGCATGAGCCGTGGCGATGCTCTGAACGATGCTGAGTCCCAACCCGGTGCCGCCCTGTTCCCGGCTGCGGGCCTTGTCCACCCGGTAGAAGCGGTCGAAGACCCGTGGCAGGTGTTCAGCCGGTATCCCCTCGCCGGTGTCGGCCACCGTCAGCCGCACGTTTCCGTCTACCTCCACCGTGCCGACGCGAACCGAGCCGCCGGGCGGGGTGTACTTGATGGCGTTGTCGATCAGGTTGACGACCACCTGCCGCAGCCGAACCGGATCGCCGGCGACGGTCCCGAATGACTGCGACTCCTCGAACGTAATGGACACCCCCTTCGCGTCCGCGAGCGGGCGCAGGGTGTCAACAACATCCCTGACTAGGGACGTGATGGAGAGCCGTTCGAGCGGGCGCGGCACGACCCCGGCGTCGTCGCGGGCCAGCGTCAGCAGTTGGTCGGTCAGCCGGGCCATCCGCCCGCACTCCTCCAGCACGCTCTCGATGATGTCGCGGAGTTCTTCCCTGGTCGGGTCGCCGGCGAGGGCGACTTCCGCCACGGTGCGGATCGCCGTGAGCGGGGTGCGGAGTTCGTGCGAGGCGTCGGCCGTGAACCGCTTGATCTCCGCGAACGACCGCTCCAGGCGGCCGATCATGGTGTTGACGGTGCCGGCCAGTTGGCCCAACTCGTCGTTCGGGTTGTGGACCGGCAGCCGTTCGTGCAGCCGGTCGGCCGTGATCCGCTCCATCGTCTGTCGCAGTTGATCGACCGGCGCGACGGCCCCGCGTGCGAGTAGGTAAGCCAGACCAGCGGTCGCAACCAGCCCGACCGGGATGGCGAGCAGCATGGCCCTCCCGAGGGCGGCGAGATCGGCTTCCTGATGGCGAAGGGGGACCATGAGCAGGACGTGTACTTCTTGATCGCTGGCACGAACGACCTCGACCGCGAGCCGCCAGCGGTGGCCGTCCGGGTCGGTTTCCAACCGCCGGACGGGGGACGCCCCGGAAAGTCCGCGACTGGTGACGCCGGGATGGGCGGCGAGCGGGGTGCCGTCCGGCTCGTAGATCGCGGCCAACACCCCCATGTGTTCATCGAACTCGCGGACCCAATACTTGGCCCGCACCGACGGGTTCGTCGCCATGCGCGGGTCGGTTTCAACGAGCCGAAACGCGGCTTCTGCCGTCCGGTCGGCCTGCTGGCGGAACGCCCGGCCCGCGAGCCAGTAGACCAACGCGGCGAACCCGACGAGGACGACCGCAACCCCCACCGCGTTCCAGACCGTCAGCCGCCACCGGATGCTCCGTTTCACGCGGGTTCACTCCTCCAGCCGGTAGCCGACGCCCCGCAGCGTGGTGATGAGCGACCGCTCGCCCGGCGAGTCGATCTTCTTGCGGAGCAGGTTGACGTACACCTCGACCACGTTGGTGAGGGCGTAGCTCGGGTCGTCCCACACGTCCCGGCCGAGCATCTCGCGGGTCACCGCCTGCCCCTTGTGTCGGGCGAGGTATTCGAGCAGGGCGAACTCCTTGTGCGCCAACGCGATCTCGGCACCGCCCCGCGTCACCCGCCGCCGCAACAGGTCGATCTCCAACCCCGCCGCGCGCAGCACCGTCTCCCGCTCCGGCTGCCCGCGACGGAGCAACACCCGCAGGCGGGCGAGGAGTTCGGCGAAGGCGAACGGCTTGACGAGGTAATCGTCGGCCCCGGCGTCGAGGCCAAGCACCCGGTCGTCAATGGCGTCCCGCGCGGTGAGGATCAGGACTGGCACCGTTTGGCCGGCAGACCGGAGGACGTGAAGTACCTCCAAGCCGTCCATCCCCGGGAGCATCCAGTCGAGCAGCACCACGTCGAACCGGCCGGCCCGCGCGAGTTGCATTCCCTCGTTGCCAGTGGCGGCCGCCTCCACCTCGAACCCGGCGGCGGAGAGGCCCTCTTCCAGCCCGCGGCGGATCTTCCGCTCATCCTCGATGACCAACACGCGCGGCATGGCTAATCCTCCTGATAAATATCGTACCTTGCGTGCTGAAAGTCCGCGTCGGACTGAGGTTAATTCCCTTTTATCTGGTGCCGGCGGCACAGTTCAGGGTGGCGAATTTCGTATTCCGCGGCTACAAGTTTAGGGTGTATGACGGGCCGTGGGTCGCCCCGTCGGACGATTAACCAGGGAGGAACCCATGACCAGATTGACCGCCGTCATAGCTACCGTGCTAATCTCGTCCGCGGCCGCGCTGCACGCAGAAGATTACCCCCGGCCGGACCTGCTCGTCGAGCCGGCCGCACTTTCCAAACCGGACGCCGCCAAGGGCTTCGTCATCCTCGACGCGCGGGAGAAGGCCAAGTATGCCGCAGGGCACGTGCCGGGTGCCCGGTGGGTGGACCACGCCGAGTGGGCCAAGGGGTTCGGCGACGGGCAGGACGCGGCCGGGTGGTCGAAGCGGATCGGTGGCCTCGGGCTTAGCGCCGATAGCCGGGTGGTGGTGTACGACGACAACCACTCCAAGGACGCGGCGCGGGTCTGGTGGATTCTGCGGTACTGGGGGTTGAAGGATGTCCGGCTCCTGAACGGCGGCTGGGTCGGCTGGGAGAAGGACAAGCACCCGACCGAAAAGGTCGAACCGGCCGTGACCGCGGCCGCGGTCACGGCGGTGGCCGCCCCCGAGCGGATGGCCACGAAGGACGAGTTGCTGAAGTCGCTGACCGGCGGGAAGCTCCAGATCGTGGACGCCCGGTCGGAGGGCGAGTACTGCGGCATCGACGCGATGAAGAACAAGCGGGCCGGGGCGGTGCCGGGGGCGAAACAACTGGAGTGGATCGACCTGCTCGACAAGGACTCGCACCGGTTCAAGTCCCCGGACGAGTTGAAGCGGCTGTTCGACGCCGCCGGGATCAAACTGGACCGCCCGACGGCCACCCACTGCCAGTCCGGCGGGCGGGCGGC
>CANJKY010000684.1 GCA_947474875.1 Gemmataceae bacterium | reverse complement strand
CCACAGACACCCGGCCGGCTGACGCCGGCGGTTCCAGTCGGCCGCCCGAAGTCCTCGCCATGCTGGATCGCATGAAGGCCCTCGCCCTGCTGCTCCGCGCCAAGCGGATGAAACGGGGGGCGCTCGAACTGTCCATGCCCGAGGCCGTGCTGGAGTACGACTCGGACGGCAAGGTGAGCGGCGCGCACTTCGCCCCGCACGACCTGAGCCACCAGATCATCGAGGAGTTCATGCTGGCGGCGAACGTGGCGGTTGCCGAGCACTTCGGCCGGCTGGGGGTGCCGTTCCTGCGGCGGGTCCACCCGGCGCCGAACGAGGACAAGCTGTACGACTTCTCACAGTTCGCCGCCCTGCTCGGGTACCCGATGAAGCGGCACCTGGACCGGTTCGAGCTACAGCGGTTGTTGCACGACACCGCGGACAAGCCGGAGCGGGCGGCCATCCACTACTCGCTGCTCCGGAGCCTGAAGCAGGCGGCGTACAGCCCGATCCAGGACGAGCACTACGCGCTGGCGTTCCAGGACTACTGCCACTTCACCTCGCCCATCCGCCGCTACCCGGACCTGCAAGTCCACCGCCTGCTCGACCGCTGGGTGAAGACCGGCAAGGCGAGCGCGGACGAGGCGGAGTTGGTGGCGCTCGGCGACCACTGCTCGAAGACCGAGCGGCGGGCGGAGCAGGCCGAGCGGGAACTGGTGAAGCTCCGCATCCTGCAGCACCTGAGCACCCGGCTGGGCGAGCAGTTCGACGCGGTCATCACCGGCGTCGCCGAGTACGGGTTCTTCGCCCAGGCCGAGCAGTTCCCGGCCGAGGGGCTGGTCCACATCTCGTCGCTGACGGATGATTACTATTACTTCGACGAGAGCAGCCACTCGCTCACCGGCGGGCGGAACAAGAAGCGGTTTCGGCTGGGCGACCGGGTGCGGACGGAAGTGGCGCGCGTAGACTTGCAGCGGCGGATGCTGGATCTCAGACTGGTGAACCCCGACCGGCCGAATGAGCCGCGACCGCGAGGGAGCGGGGGGCCGGACAACCCCAGCCCACGGCTCCCACTCCGCGGCGGAGACGGAGCGGAACCGCGGGCGGGTAAGCCCCGCCGCAACACCCGCAAGCCGAAGGGCCTGCCGAAGCCGAAAAGGAAACGTAAGTGACCGGCACCCTGCCCGTAGTCTACCTGGCCCGGCACGGCGAGACCGAGTGGTCGCGGTCCGGCCGGCACACCGGCCGCACCGACCTACCGCTCACCCCGGCCGGCGAGGCCGCCGCCCGCACCCTGGCCGGCCGCCTGCGGGGGGTGGCGTTCGCCCGCGTGTGTACCAGCCCGCTCGTTCGCGCCCGGCGGACGTGTGAACTGGCCGGGTTCACGGCCGACCCCGACCCCGATCTGCTGGAATGGGACTACGGGCGGTACGAGGGGCGGACCACGGCCGACATCAAGGCTGAAGCCCCAGACTGGGACTTGTTCGTTCAGGGCGCACCGGGCGGGGAGACGCCCGCGGACATCGCCGCTCGCGCCGACCGGGTGGTGGCGAAGGTGCGGGCGGCGGCCGGTCCGGTGCTCCTCTTCTCCAGCGCTCACTTCCTGCGGGTCCTCGCCGCCCGCTGGTGCGGGCTGGGCGTCACCTTCGCCCGCCATCTGCTGCTGGACACCGCGTCGGTGAGCGTGCTCGGGTACGCCCACAACCAGCCCGACGAGCCGGCGGTGAAATCCTGGAACCGGACGGACTGAACGAACCGAAGAAGCAAGTCGCTGACGGTCAACCTCCGCTCACTCCCGTGGGCGGGTTTCGTCCACCCGGGGCGATCGCCGACCATTGCCGGCAATTTCCAGCCGATTTCGCCGAATCCGCGTAATTCCTCGGGCTGGTCGCCTGTTCGTCGGGTTGACACCTGTAGGCCCGGCCCACCCCACCGGGCGGTTCACCTCACCCACCCGTCCCGGAGTCCATGTCATGCGCCTGTTCGCACTCGCGGCCCTCGCGGCCTTGTTCGCCCTGTCCTCGTCGCCGGCGGCGGCCCGGCCCCCGGCCGGCTTCGGCAAACTGCAATCGACGGCGGCCCACGCCGCGCACCGGGCGCACCTGGAGAAGGCGCTGGCCGACATCCGCGTCGCCGAGGCGGACGCGAAGGCGGGCCGGACCGCCGCCGCGGAGAAGGCGGCCGCCGCCGCCATGCACCAGATCCACGCGGCCGTCGGCTACCACGCCCACAGCAAGCACCTGCACCAGCACCACCACCCGCATCTGACGGCCGCGCTGGCCGACCTGAGGGCGGCCGAGAAGCAGTTGAAGGGCGGGCACACGGCGAAGGCGGAGAACGACCTGGCGAAGGCGGCGCACCAGGTGCGGGAGGCGCTGGGCCGGCACCACGGGAAGAAGAAGACGGTGGCGAAGAAGTAGCCACCCGTCCTGGTCGTCCCGCCCGAGTGCGGTACGCTCACCCTCACGCAGTTGCGAGGGGGTGGATCGTGAGCCAGAGTGGATGGCGGAAGTGGCACCGGTGGGTGGGCGTGGTGTCGGCCCCGTTCGTGCTGTTCGCGGCCGTCACCGGCATCGTCGCCGGGGTGGCGGAGATGACCAGTGCGGACGAGGCGGCGCGGGAGGCGGCCCGCGAGCGGGTGAGCACCGTAACCCTGCCCGCCCCGCCGGCCGCGGTCACCGACCCGACCTCCAAGGCGCTGGCCGCCGCCGCGTCGCGGGCACCCGGCGCGCCGGTGGACAAGGTGCTGGTGGACTTCAAGGCCGACCCGCCGGCCGTCACCGTGTACCTGGGCAAGCCGACCGGCGGGGAGGACAAGAAGCTGTTGTTCCACGCCCACACCGGCGAGTTCCTGCGGGAAGAGGGTTACGCGGACAAGTCGTTCCTCACCCGCGTTCACAGCGGGGAGGCGTTCGGCGACTGGGGGCTGGCGGCGGGCACCGCCTGGGGGCTGGCCCTGGTGGCGCTGCTAGGCAGCGGGATGGTCATCTACTTCGCCATGCGGAAGCAGGGGCGGAAGGGGTTGCGGAAGCTGTTCTGGTGAGCGCCCCTGTTCGCGGCGAGTGAAACGAGCCGGCTGTACGGGCTCGTTACACTCGCCGCGAACACCTGTTACTTTCCCAACTTCGTCGGCGGGATGAGCGTGTCGTCGGTCCTCCGCTCGGCCGACGGGTTCGGCTTCCGCGGCGGCAGGACGTCCCCCAGGGACGACTCCGGCGTCCGCAGCCAGTCGAGCCACGCCTCCTGCATCGCGTCTGTGTCGGTG
>CANJKY010000683.1 GCA_947474875.1 Gemmataceae bacterium | reverse complement strand
GCTGTTCGCCAAAGCCCTCGTAACGCACCAGGTCGAGCTCGGCCCCGATCACACCCACACGCTCGCCACGATGGCCAACATGGTGGTGGGCTATCAGGCGGCCGGGAGGCCTCAACTGGCTCTGAGGGTGAGCGAGGAGGCCTTTCACCTGGCCGAGGCCAAGCACGGCCCTCGAGATTCCGGCACCTTGTCCCTGGCTAGCACTCTGGCGACATGTTACGTCAAGGCCGGCAACCCCGAGTTGGCCATGCCAATCGCCGAGGGGGCGTACAGACAGCTCAAGGATCAGCTC
This sequence comes from Gemmataceae bacterium, assembly GCA_947474875.1. Classification (GTDB taxonomy): domain Bacteria; phylum Planctomycetota; class Planctomycetia; order Gemmatales; family Gemmataceae; genus JALHQU01. The sequence goes on along the minus strand of CANJKY010000683.1, from coordinate 2,953 downwards.
GGGCCCGACCACCACTACACCCTGGGTGCCCTGGGCGCCCTGGCCTCGAGCTACGTGGCCGTTGGAAAGCCCCAGTTGGCCCTGCCACTCTTCGAGGAGGCGGTCAGGTTGATGAAGACCAAGTACGGCCCCGACCACCCCGAAACCCTCTCTAGCATGACCGGCCTGGCGGGCTGTAACTGGTTCCTCCGGCGGCTGGACCGATCGGTGCCGCTCTACGAAGAGGTGCTCACGCTCCAGGTGAAGAAGCTCGGCCGCTCCCACCCCGACACACTCGCCACGGTGGCCAACCTGGGGGTGAACTACAAAGACGCCGGGCGGGTGGCGGAGGCCATCCCGCTGCTGGAGGAGGCGTACGCGGCGTCGAAAAAGCTCCCCACCCTCCGCTTCGCCGGCCAGCAACTGCTCGACGCTTACGCCAAGGCCGCTAAGCCCGTTGAGGCGGCAAAATTGATCGGCGAACTACTCGCCGACGCCCGACGGACACTGCCGAAGGACAGCCCGCAACTGGCCGGGCTGCTGGCCCAGAGCGGGCGGGTACTGTTGCAGATGACGGGGTTCGCCGAGGCCGAGCCGCTGCTCCGCGAAGTACTCGCCCTTCGCGAGCGGATGGAGCCGGACGGCTGGGGGGCGTTCAACGCACGGTCCATGCTCGGCTGGGCGCTGCTGGGCCAGAAGAAGTACGCCGACGCCGAACCACTCCTGGTCCAGGGGTACGATGGGATGAAGGCCCGCGAGAAGACCATCCCGCCGCAGGGTGCATCCCGCATCCCCGAGGCGCTCGACCGGCTGATCGAGTTGTACACCGCAACGAACAAGCCAGACGAGGCGAAGAAGTACCGCGAGCTGCGGGCCAAGTACCCGACTCCGAAGGAAGTGCTCCCCCCGCCGCGGAAAGAGTAGCCGTGCCCTCGCCCGCCGAACTGCTTACGCAGGTGTACGCCGAACTGCGGAAGTTGGCGGCGGCGAAGCGGGCGGGCCGAGCGGGCGAAGTGCCACGAGACTCTACCCCCGCTGCGGCGGGAGTAGGGTCACGGGCGTGGTACAATGCCGGCAGGAGGGACCAATCATGCCGATGCACGACTGGAAGCGGGTGGAAGCGGGCATCTACCACGACTTCCACCACGAGTGGATTTCCGAGATCAAACGGGCCTTAAACCGTGGCCTGCTCCCGGAAGACTACTACGCGATGGCCGAGCAGCAGGCGGCCGGGTTCGGGCCGGACGTGCTGACCCTCCAGGACGTGGCCGACCCCACCTCCGGGGGCGGGGCCGCCACCCTCACGCGGACGCGGCCGAAGACCACCCACCACGCCCAGACGGCGGCCGAGTTCCACCGCCGCAAGAAGAGTTCGATCGCCGTCCGGCACGTCAGCGGCGACCGCATCGTCGCCATGATCGAGATCGTTTCGCCCGGCAACAAGAACAACGCGAGCGCCTTCAACGCCTTCGTCCAGAAGGCGTGCGAGTTGTTGGAACACCGCATCCACCTGCTACTGATCGACCCGTTCCCGCCCGGCCGCCGCGACCCGAACGGCATCCACGCGGCGATCTGGGCGATGGTCGAGGACGACCCGTTTCGCCTGCCGCCGGACCGCCCGCTCACGCTCGTCGCCTACGAGTGCGAGCTGGTCACACACGCCCACATCGAGACCATCGCGGTCGGCGAGCCGGTGCCGGACATGCCCCTGTTCCTCGAACCCGGCGCCCACGTCCTCGTCCCGCTCGAAGCCACGTACCGCGCCGCCTGGGACACCGTCCCGGCCCGCTGGCAGCGGGTGATCGCACCGCCGGCGGGGTAGCCGATGCCGTCGCCCGCCGAGCTGCTGCCGCAGGTGTACGCCGAGCTCCGCCGGCTGGCCGGGGCGAAGGTGGCGCACGAGCCGGCCGGCCACTCGCTCGACGCCACCGCCCTGGTTCATGAGGCGTTCGTCAAACTGGGCGGGGAGCGGACGTTCGCCACCCGCGGCGACTTCCTGCGGGCGGCGGCGGCGGCCATGCGGCGGATCCTGATCGACCACGCGCGGGCGAAGCAGGCGGACAAGCGGGGCGGCGGGGCGGCCCGCGACCCGCTGCCCGTCGACCTGATCCCCGCCCGCCTGCCGGACGACCAACTGTTCGCCCTGTCCGACGCCCTCGACCACCTGGCCGGCACGCACCCGCAGCACGCCGAACTGGTGTCGCTGCGGTTCTTCGCCGGGCTGACGATGGACGACGCGGCCGACGCCCTCGGCGTGTCGCCGGCTACCGCGGATCGGATGTGGGCTTACGCCCGCGCCCGGCTGAAGGTGGCACTCGACGCCGACCGCGGGTGATTCCCCTCGCCGATCCCGGTCCGTTCGCCTAATCATGCGGTGCGTCCATTCCCCTCTCAGGTGCCACACCATGCAGAAGCGCGAGAAAGCCGTCACGTTCAAGGGCGAACCGAAAACGCTGGTCGGCCCGCAACTGAAAGTGGGCGACCCGGCGCCGGAGTTCAAATGCCTGAACGGGCTGGCCCCGGTGACGCTGGCCGACACGCCGAAGAAGGCCCGCATGTTCAGCGTGGTGCCGTCGCTGGACACCCCGGTGTGCAGCACCCAGACGAAGAAGTTCGACGACGGGCTGAACGCGCTGGGCGACAAGGTGGCGTGCTACACCGTCAGCCTGGACCTGCCGTTCGCCCAGAAGCGGTTCTGCACCGCCGAGGGGGTGAAGAGCATGCAGACGCTGAGCGACGTGCACGACCACAGCTTCGGTCAGAACTACGGGGTGCTGCTGGAAGGGCTGCCGCTGGCCCTGCTGGCCCGCAGCGTGTTCGTGGTGGACGCCGGCGGCAAGGTGACCTACGTGGAGTACGTGCCGGAGGTGACGAGCGAGCCGAACTACGCCGCCGCGCTGGACGCGCTCAAGCAGGCGGCGGGGTGATGAACAGTCTTCGCCGCGACTGAAAGGAGCGGGGGAAGCTTCCCCCG
>CANJKY010000682.1 GCA_947474875.1 Gemmataceae bacterium | reverse complement strand
TTCAGAATCAAGAGGCAACGGCCTTCATCCCCGGCCGTTTGCATAACGACGCCGTGGCATCGCGTCGAGCGAGGCCAGTAGCCAGACACGGCCACGACGTGGGGCACCACTGGCGCACAAGCCGGATGGCCCCAGATGGCATCTGGAGGAGGGCGTTGAAGAGCTTTTTCGTTCAGGCGTCTTCCCTATGCACGGCATAGGCCAAATTTCCCCGGGAAATCGCTGGTCAGCCGCCTGCCAGCCATCTGGCAAGCAAGCTTGCTGTCATGCCTGCCAGCAAGCTTGCCGTCTGCACCGCAGGCAATCCTACTTGCAGTCCGGCAAGAGGGACGGCATTCATGCTGGCTGTCTTGCCGGACGGACATCGTGCCGGCCAGAAGTCATGCCACCATGCAAGCCCGCCAGCCAGATGCACATATTGCTTGCCAGCATGACGGCTGCCGTGCTATGGGTCGGATCGTGATTATCGTCATTGCAAATTCCAAAGGCGGGGTCGGGAAATCGACCATCGCCGTTCATCTGGCAGCCTGGCTCCACGAGCAGGGCTACAGCGTCATTCTTGCCGACTGCGACGCGCAGCAATCCTCGTCGGAATGGGCGAAGGAAGCCGTACCCGCGATTCGCAGTGTTTCCCTCCCGGACCCCGACGCCATCCTCGACAGCCTGCCGCTCCTCGATCAGGAAGCGGACTTCGTTATCGCCGACGGTCCTGGCAGCAACACGGAAACGAGCCGCGCGCTGCTCCTGAGGGCCGACCTCGCTCTCGTGCCGTGCAAAGCCAGCATGCTCGAAGTGCGGGCACTGGCGCAGGCGACGAACGTGCTGCGGCAGGCCCAGGACATCCGAGGCGGCGTCCCGCGTGCCATGATCGCCCTGACCATGATCGGAAAGACGTACCGGCTGACGCAAGACATGAAAGACGCGGCGGCCGCGTTGGGACTCACCGTTGCAAAATCGGGGCTGACGCAACGCCAGGTTTACGCCGACGCGCCGGGCCAGGGAGCCGTCGTCTGGAAACTCGGCTCCAGGGGTAAGGATGCCGCCGAAGAAGTCGATGCGCTTTTCGCCGAACTGTTGCCGGGCAAACGCACGATGTACGTCAACGGACGACAGACACGAAAGGCGGTGGCATGAGTCGTGAGGGGGAATCGAGATGAAGGAACGAAGGACACTCGTGGATGGCATCGGCCCGCTGGACCGCTCGGCGGAGAAAGAGTTCGTGTTCGGCGGCAAGGCGGGCACTGCGCCGGCCGACACCACACCGGCCCCGATGCACCGGGAACCGCCGGCGAGTCACCACGGACCCGCCACCGCCAACCGAATGCCACTCAGCACACGAATCCGATCCGACTTTGGGACGGCTCTGAAGCGTGCGTCGCTCGAACGCCAACTCAGCGGGACCACGCCGAACACGCTCCAGGACATCCTCGAAGAAGCTCTCGAACCCTGGCTGCGGGACAACGGCTACCTTCCGGACTGAAGGCGTTCGAGGCCCGTAAAGAAGGCAAGTCGGGCATCTACTCCCACGAGCAGGGGGAGGTGGAAATGCCCGAGGCGTATCAGGGCCTTCTGAAGGCGAGCACGGCCGCGTGGGAGTTCTTCGAGAAGCAGGCGGGATCGTACCGTAAGGCCGCGATCTGGTGGAACACGAGTGCGAAGAAGGAAGAGACGCGGCGGACCGGCGTCGCGCTGGCTTTCTGGAACGAGCGGCTCCGCACAGCAGTAAACTAACGGACGGCCCATCTGCGGCTTCGCCGGGGGCTGCGTGCCCCCGGAGATGCGGGTGAGGTTCACGGGGTTCCGGCCGCCGACCGGCGGGCCGCCCCCGCCGCCTCGCCGAACGACCAGGCCGCGGCCGCGAGCAGAGCGACATCCTTGATGAGGAACTGTCCGAGGACACTAATGGCCGGGAACCCACCGAGGTCGCTCACCCACGTGCCGGGGGTAGTCACGAGGAAGCTGAGGGTGCCCAGGAACATCCCGACCGCCATCAGGCTGCCGACGGCCGACACGCGAGGGAACCAGGGACGGGCTGCGATCAGCAATCCGACGAGGATCTCGGTCACCCCGAGGATACTCGACATCCCCCGGACGCCGAAGACCGGGTACGTCCACGCGAAGAGTGGGCTGTTCTCGACGAACGGACGGATGCCTTCGGCCTCGTAGGCGGTAAACTTCATACCACCGATCCACACCAGGATCAGGACCAGTCCGTAGCGGAGGGCGTGGCCGCCGACGGCTTCGGCACGGGTGGCGATGTCGGACAGGACGGAATCGAGGCGGTTGAGAGCGGTCATTGTCGTCTCCTGTTCTTGTGGCAGGGCGGCGACCTTCGTCACCCCGCTACGCCACATCAGACGGCTCGAACGCGTGTAGTCTTACCCCGGCGGTGCGAACTTTTTCGGAGTGCTCGTGACTGCGCGGACCAACGAGGACTGGCTTCGGTTGCTCGGCGAGGCCGAAGAAGTGGCCGTGGCCGAGCTGAGGGAGGTTCTTCACCGTGGGCTGCGTCGCGCGCTGGCCGGACGTGCCGCCGCGGACGACGGATTCATCGACGACGTGACTCAGGACGGGGTTCTGAAAGTCCTCGGCGGCCTGACGACGTTCCGCGGCGACAGCCGGTTCACCACCTGGGCCGTGACCATCGCGGTGCGGGTCGCGTTCACCGAACTCCGCCGGGCGAAGTGGAAGGACGTCTCACTCGACCGCCTGGTCGAGGACGCACCGGCCCGCCATCCGCCCGCCCCGCCCGAAGTCCCGTCTCAGGACGCGCGGCAGGCGGTCCTCGCCGAGATGCACCGCGTGATCGAAACCGACCTTACCAACCGGCAGCGGCAAGCGCTGGTGGCCGAGTTCAAGGGGATGCCACAGGCCGAGATCGCAGTCCAGATGGGGCTGACGCGGAACGCCCTTTACAAGCTGACGCACGACGCCCGGCAGAGCCTGAAGCGCGGTCTCGAAGCGGCCGGGATCGACGGAGACAAGGTAAGGGCGGCGTTCGACCTGTAGTCACAGGGGAACCCAACCGAGGAGAACACATGAGCCTCTCACCGGCCGAACTAAAAGAACTGGCCAGGTATGTGCTGCTGACCCGGCCGGACGAGATCGGCTGCGACGACTGGCTCGGGTACGCGTCGAGCTACGCCGAACTCGTTGCCGCGCTTCAGCCCGTCCCGGAACCGCTTCAGCAGGCCGCCGAGCACCTCGCCCTTTGCCCGGAGTGCGCGGAGGCGTTCCGCGCCCTGCT
>CANJKY010000681.1 GCA_947474875.1 Gemmataceae bacterium | reverse complement strand
CCCGCACGTCCGGCACCCACAGGTTGGGCAGCCCGCGGGTCCGCAGCGCATCGAACGCCCCCTTCAGTTTCGCCCCCCACTCGGGGGTGTGCAGCACTACCAGCCGCTCGCCCCGCTTGCTGTCCGGCACCGCCGCCACCGCCACCGCCCGGTCGCCGGCCAGCCCGAGCACCGCGTGGATCTCCTCCTCCAGCCGCTCCAGCGGCACCATCTCGCCGGCGATCTTGGCGAACCGCGACAGCCGGCCGGTGATGCGGATGAACCCGGTCGGCTCGATCCGCCCCACGTCGCCGGTGTTGTACCACTCGCCGAACATCACCTGCTTCGTCTTCTCCGGCTGGTGCAGGTAGCCGACCATCACGTTCGGCCCCTTCACGCACAGCACGCCTTCCGCCCCCACCGGCAGCGGCTGCCGCGTCTCCGGGTCGAACGCCTTTGTCACCACGCCGGGGATGGGCTGGCCGATGGTGCCCAGGGTGTTGGCCGTCTGGGCGTACCCCTTCACCGTCACGTCCGGCAGGTTGGTGCCGACCACCGGCGACACCTCCGTACACCCGTACCCCTCCAGCAGCAGGGTGCCGAACTTCTGGGTGAACTCCAGTTGCAGCGGCACCGGCAGCTTCTCCGCCCCGCAGATGAATAGGCGGACGGTGCGGAAGTTGGTCGGCTCGCACCGCCGCACGTAGAACCGCACGAACGTGGCCGTTCCCAGGGCGATGGTGCATCGCGTCCGCTCGGCCAGCTCGCCCACCTCCTTCGCCGCCCGCGGGTCCGGGTAGTACACGCTGGTCATGCCGATGGACGCCGGCGCCCACAGGCACACCGTGTACCCGAAGCTGTGGAAGAACGGCAGGGTGCAGAGCATGCGGTCGCGGGTGGTGAAGTTCACCCCCTTCTGGAAGCTGTCCGCGTTCGACGAGATGTTGCGGAGCGACAGCATCACCCCCTTCGGCTCGCCGGTGCTGCCGCTGCTGAACACGATGGTGAGCAGGTCGTCCCACCCGAACCGCCGGCACCGCAGCACCACCCGCTCCAGGAACCAGCCGGGCAGCAGCAGCACCGCCAGCAGCCGCCACAGCTTGCCGAACGACGTGATGCCGACGAGCGCGTCCTCCAGGTGGATGACCGTGACGTCCGGCGGCAGGTCGAGCGGGATGCGGGCGGTGAACCGTTTGGCGGTGATGACCGTCCGCAGCCCGGCTTGGCGGACGGCCGAGTTCACCGCGTCCGGCCCGGCGGTGTAGTTCAGGTTCACGCTGGTGCGGTGCAGGAACGCCAGGGCGATGTTGGCGAACGCCGACCCGATGCCGGTGGGCAGCCACACCCCGACGCACTTCTCGTCCGGAGCCAGTCGCGGGTTCAGCCAGCCGGCCAGCCCCCACGCCCCGACCAGCGCCTTCGGCCACGTCAGCACCCGGTCCGGGCTGGTGGAGGCGTCGATGAACGCCGGCCGCCGCAGGTTGGTCAGCCGGGCGGCGTTCCGCACGAAGTTGGCGTGGACCGGGATGATGTACTCGCTCTGCACGACCGCCGCGTCCGCCCAGCACTCGACCACCGCCGCCCGCACCTCGGCCGCACTGGTGGTGCCCGGCAGCGGGTGCCCGAAGTACACGGCGATGCGGCGGCGGAACTCCTCCGGCCACCGCCAGAACATGCGGCCCCACTTGTGCGTGAGCAGGGTGCCCCACACGTTCCACAGGCACGCCGGCACGATCGCCACCGGCTTGCCCGCCCGCCGGGCCACCCGCTCGATGCCGCGGCGGAACGGCATCATCTGCCCGTTCCGCGTCAGCCGCCCCTCCGGGAACACCAGCACGCACTTGTCCTGCCGCAGGGCGGCGGACACCTGATCCAACTCGGCGGCCAGGGCGTGCGGGGCGGTGGTGCGGTCGAGGAAGATGAGCCGGTGGCGGGCGAACGACAGGAAGAAGCGAAGGACCGGGTTCTTCTGGTACTTCGCCCACAGCACCAGGGTGAGCGGCCGCGGGCACGCCGCCCACACGAACAGCCAGTCCAGGTAGCTGACGTGGTTGCACGCGATCAGCACCGGGCCGGACTTCGGGATGCGGTCCGCCCCGTACACGTGGAACTTGTGCAGCACGCGGGCGGCCACCCACCACACCGGGCGGAGCACGGCCGGCACGAACCACGCGACCGTGGCGTAGGCGAGGACGTAGGCGACGACGCCGACCAACACCCACACGGACCAGTGCATCGGAGCGAACCCACCCGGCGGGAGAAAACCGTCCGGATGTTGTCCCCAAGACGGGGGGTTGTGTAAAGGGGGATTCCGGCGAGCCGCGACCGCCGGGGAGCGGGGTCGGGCTGGTGTCCCGGCTTCAGCCGGTCTTCCCCACAACCCCAGACCCCCTGAAGGCGGGACACCAGCGAACACCGGCTCACTTCTTCTCCGGCACGCTCACGTACAGCACCGGCACCTTCCGCTTCTCCTTCTTGAACGTCAGCCCGGTCTGGGCGGTCATGTTCTTCAGCACCTTCGCCGGGTCGCGGTCCTCGGCCTCCTGCTCCTTCGTCGGGTTCTTGAACGTGTGGTTGTGCCACATGAACTTCGGCTCGGCCGGCAGGTCGGCGTCCCACACCATCCGCGTCTTCACCCGGTCGCCGAGGAAGCGGACGAGTTCGACCGGTGTGCCGCTGTACCCCGTCGATGCGACCGACTGTCTTTTCGCCTGCCCGCTCTGAAAGTCGAAGTGGTCGAACTCCTTGTTCAGCCCGTCGTCGGTGGCGTACACGTCCAGCATCTGGAGGCCGATGCGGTTCTTGGCGTCTCCCCGCCACTCGGGCGGGGTGAGTTTGAACGTGCCGCCGACCACGAATACCTCCTGCTCCTCGTCCTTCACCGTCAACTGCACGTCCAACTGGCACTCGTCGCGGAAGATCTTCTCCAGTTGCGGGGCCAGCTTGTCCAGTGGGGCTCCCTTGCGGGTGACGAAGTCGCCGTGCACCGTCTTGTTCTTCTCCGCGAACAGCGGGTCGTCCTTCGCCTTCGGGTCGATCACCACCTCCGGCGACTCGCGGCCTGTGATCAGGGTGACGGCGTCCCACAGGGTGAGCAGGTTGTCCCCCTGCTGCAACTGGGGCTGACCAGCCAGGTACACCGACGACAGCACCATCCGCCGGCTCAGCTTCTTCCCATCCTGCTCGACGAACACCGTGTAGAACCGGCCGTTCTTGACGGCGTCGGCCCGGTTGCGGGCGTCCACGTCCTCCTTCCCGCTGAGGGGGT
>CANJKY010000680.1 GCA_947474875.1 Gemmataceae bacterium | reverse complement strand
TGTCCCGCCGAAGCAGCCGCACAACTGGCCGTGGATCGCCGCCGGGGTCGGCATCCTTGCCGCCGCGGTGGTCGTGGCGAGCGTGTGGCCGCGGCCGGCCGACCCGCCGGTCCCCCCGTGGACCGACCCGCCGCCGGCCCACCCGCGACCCGGCCCGGCGATCGAGGTGACGGCCAACGATCCACCGCCCCCGGCCACACCGCCGAAGGCCATCGTCGTGGCGACCGTGGACGAGTTGGTGAAGGCGGTGCAGGACGGGGTACCGAAGATCACCCTGCCGGCCGGGGCGACGTTCGACCTGACCGCCACCGCCGGGCTGGTGGTGTCGGGCAAACAGATCGAATGGGACTGCCCGGCCGACCCGAAGGCGGCGGTGGTGCGGGTGGCGGCCTCGACGATGACCAAAGCGGGCGAGGCCCGGGCGGGCGGGCTGACGTTCCACAAGTGCGACGGGGTGACGATCCGCGGCGTGCGGTTCGAGCTGGTGCAGCCGGCGGACGACCCGGCCGCCGACCCGGTGGGGGTGGTGTTCGCCGACGTGGGCACGGTCGATCTGCTCGACTCGACGGTCGAGGCCGGCGACCCGCTGGCGGCGGCGGACGGCACCGGCGGGCAGTTCCTGCGGGTGAACGCCGTCACCGCCCAAAACTGCTTCTTCGGCCTGGGGGCGTGGACTGGGGTGGAACTGAACCGGGTGAAGACGGCGGCGTTCACCGAGTGCGGGTTCGTGTCCGCCCGCGACGCGATCGAGGTGGCGAACGACGGGGCGGACCGCACCGCCGTCACGCTGCGGCACTCGACGTTCCTGCTCAACGCCGCCGCGGCCGTCACCGTCCGCCGCGACGCCCGGTGCGACGTGACCGCCGGGTACTGCGTGTTCGCCACCCCCGCCCCGGACCCGATCGGCCGCATGCCCACCGACCCGGACCGGCGGTCGGCCGTCCTCCGGGGGTCGCCCGACGCCACGTTCACCACCCCGGACAGGGAGACGAACGCCGCCTTCCAGACCGACCCGCCGCCGGCCGTGTCCGGCGACTACCCGGAGGTGCTGAAGGCGGCCCCGTGGGCGATGACCACCGCCGACGACCCGGCCGCCCCGTGGACCGCCCTGCGGCTGAACCCGAAGCTGAAGCCGCTCCGCCCGACCGCCCCCGGGGTCATTATTCTGGGCGCGCGGTCGCTGCCCACAGCCCGGCAGAAGCTGTACGACGGGTGGCCGCTGGCGTCGCTGACCGCCGGCGGGGTGAAGGTGTGGTATCCGCACCCGACCGCGGCCGAGAAGGACGACCTGCCGGCGAACGTGTACACCGACCTGCCGCAGGCGGTGGCCGCCCTCCGCGGCAAGGACGTGCTGCTCATCCGCGGCAGCGGGCAAATCGAGGTGCCGCAGCCGGCGGTGCTGACCGACCCGAAGCGGGCGGTGACGGTGCGGGCCGAGCCGGGGTCGAACCCGGTGCTGGTGCCGGTCGGCGAGGGCCGGCGGGACGCGACCGTGTTCCGGCTGGAGGGCGGGGAGCTGACGCTGGACGGGCTGCGGTTCCTGGTGCGGCCGCGAGGTACGGACGGGACGGGGGCGGCGGTGACGGTGAGCGGCGGGCGGCGGTGCGAGCTGAAGGGGTGCGTGGTCACCCTCGACGAGTCGGACGACGAACGGGCGGCGGCGGTGAACGTGCTCGACGCCTCCGACCTGATGATGAAGGACACGGCGGTGCGGCCAGCCGTCGGGTTCGAGAACTGCCTGGTCCGCGGCCGCGGGCGGCTAGTGCGGTCGGCGAACACCCCGGCGATGGACGTGACCGCGTCGAACGTGGCCGCGGCCGTCAGCGGCCCGCTGTTCGAGTTCGGCCCGCCGCGGGCGTCGGCCCCGATGGTGACCGTGCAACTCACCCACCTGACGGCGGTGCTCGGCGGCCCTCTGTTCGATGTGAAGGCCGGGCGGAAGGCGACCGACGACAAACTCACCCACCCGGCGGTGGACGTGCGGGCCGACAACTGCCTGATCCAGTCCATCGAGGCCGGCGCCCACCCGCTGCTGCAACTGCCGCAGGCGGACGCCGGCCGCGACCCCGGCCTCACCTGGGCGGCCGGCCCAGCCGGCAACGGGTTCGCCGGCTGGGCCACCTACGCCGAGATGCCCGAGCCGGACGGCGGCGACCTGAAGCGGTGGGACGCGGCCGACTGGCGGCGGGTGAGCGGCGAGCGCGAGTCGGCGTTCGGCCGGCTGACGCTCACCAAGCCGCCGACGGCCAAGACGCTCACCGCCGTACGCCCGGCCGACCTGGAGCCGTTCACCTCCGGGTTCGCCGACGACCTCGGGGCGAAGACCAAGCTGCTGCCGAAAGCGGACGAGTGAGTGGAGGGGTGGGCGTGCAATTCCTGACCTCGGTCGCTCTGGTCGTCCGGGAGTACGACGAGGCGATCGACTTCTACACCCGCTGCCTCGGGTTCACCCTGGTCGAAGACACCCCGCTCGGTGGCGGGAAGCGGTGGGTTCGAGTCCGACCATCCGGCGGCGGGACGGTCCTGCTGTTGGCGAGAGCCGCGACGCCCGATCAGGCGGCCCGCGTCGGCGACCAGACCGGCGGGCGGGTGTTCCTGTTCCTCCACACCGACGACTTCCTCCGCGACTACCACGCCATGCAGGCCCGCGGGGTGCGGTTCGCCGAAGCCCCACGGGACGAACCCTACGGAACGGTCGCCGTCTTCCTCGACCTGTACGGCAACCGCTGGGACCTGATCCAACCGCGAACCGCCCCCGTGGGGCCGTAGCGTCACCCGGGTTGACCGGCCGATTCTATATTGAACGGGTCCGAGTTCGCGCCGGGTCGCCCAACCCGAGAGGTGAGTGTGTCGAGTCTCCGCATCCTGGTGGCCGCGTCCGAGGTGGCCGGGTTCGCCAAGACCGGCGGGCTGGCCGACGTGGCCGCCGCCCTGCCCCGCGCCCTCGCCCGCCGCGGGCACCAGGTGGCGGTGGTCATGCCGTACCACCGGGCGGTGCGGTTCGGCCGGCACCCGGTGACCCCCACCCCGCACGTGATCAACGTGCCCGTCGGCAACCGCCTGCTCGCCTGCCGGGTGATGCGGTCGGCGCTGCCCAACTCGGACGTGCCCGTCTTCTTCATCGACGCCCCCGAGTACTTCGACCGGGACGACGCGGTGGCCGGCCGCGGGCTGTACCAGCAGACCATGCCCGGCGGGTACAAGGCGGACTACCCGGACAACGCCGAGCGGTTCACCTTCTTCAGCCGGGCGGTGATGGAGGC
>CANJKY010000679.1 GCA_947474875.1 Gemmataceae bacterium | reverse complement strand
GGTCCCGAGCCACCTCCGCGTCCAGTTGAGCCTCGACCAACGTGCCCGGCTGGTGTCTGAGGTCCGACAGCATACCCTCAACAACGGCGGGGAGGCCGACCAGCAGCCGGGCCGTTGGGGTGAGCGTTTTTAGAGAATTGGACAGCGCTGTCTCGCGGGCCGCTGCGTCATCCCGGTCCCGCTCAGCCTTACGGATCTCTTCGCGGGTGCGCTCGAGTGCGTCATCCAACCGCCGTTCCAGGGCGGACAGCCCCACATCGGTGTACGCATGCAACTCGGACCCGAGGTTGCCCAACTTTAACCTCTTGGCAGCGATCTCCTTGGTGGCCTCCTTGATGGCGTTGTCCTGCGTTTCGATCTGCTGGTTGCGGTCGCCGTTCTCCTCGGCGTCCAGTTTCGCCATGTACGCTTTGTGGACGGCATTGATGACCGCGAGCAGTTCGTCCGAGTTGTCCCCCTCCAGGTACACCTTCATCTGCTCGCTGCTTTGCCGGGATTCCACCTGCAAGTTCTTGTCCAGCCAGCCGAGAGGGTCGCCATTGGCCTTCGACTCGATCGCCGCCCGCGCCACCTTGTCCTTCAGCGCCTCGTTCAGCACCAGCCGCATCTTCACCATCGCGAGCTGCCGGTTCTTGTAGGAGTTCAGGTCCATTTGGTTGCCGACGTCCCCGACCGGCCCGACCTGGCGGCTGGCAATGCGGTACACCGCGTACACGGTGTGCTTCGGCATCGGCATGAATAGCCAGACCAGCGCACCGACCGTCCCGGCCATGACCACGGTGAGAGCGGTCAGGTATGGGTGACCGCGGACGGCGTTCCACACCAGCTTGGGGGTGATCTTCAGGCCGGGCTTCTTGGCCACGGCGGGCGCGTCCGGCGCGTGGGGGCGAGTCACGGGCGATCCTCTCGGTTACCGGATCCGTGGTACGGGAACTGCCGCCTTCGGGCGGACGGCTCGATCCAGGAACAGCAGCAGCACAGTCAGCAGGCCGACGCCGAGCGGCATCATCAGCCACCCGGCCAGGTCATGGAACACCCACCGGGCGGTCTCGTTCCGCTCCGCCTCGTACAGCAGTCCGGTGGCAGTGATGCGCAGCACGTTGGCGATGACGGCGATCGGGGCGGCGGCCAGCACCATCGCCACCAGGTACACCCAGTGCCGGCGGACGAGCAGGGCGAACCCGACGGCCAGGGCGAAGAACGTGACCAGCATGCTCAGCCCGCTGCACGCCTCTTCGACCCCGACCGTGGTGTTCGACAGGAGGATGCGGTTGCCGTCGGCGATGGCCGGCACGCCGAACGTCTGGAGTAGGTAGGTGCTGGCTTTCGTGGCCACCGCCCGGAGTTGCCCACTCAGCACGAACTGGAAGCTGTACGGGAGGGGGAGCATGAACCCGAGGAACAGCACCGCCGGCCACGCCCACCGAATTCCGGCCCGCCCGCCGAGCGTGCAGACCAGCCCGGTCAGGCAAATGAGCAGGGAGCCGGCGTCCAGCCACGGTTGGTACAGCAGCACCCCGGCCAACCGGGCCACCACCGCCAGCAGCACCACCCCCAACCCCCACCACTGCGGCTGAAACCCGCCCGCGGGGATCAGGTGGCGACGACGGTACAGCAGGTACACCGAGAACAGCGGCACCAGCCAGCCGTGCGAATACTGCGGATCCGTCCGCCACCGCTCGGCCGTCTCGACCAGGGTACTCCAGTACGCCCAGCCGATGGTCGTCAGGGCGATCAGCCCCCAAACGAGCGACGGGCGGTGGCCGGATGGCAACACGAGGAAACTCCGGGACACACCAAGCGGATAGGGACAGGCCCGCCGTGGTGCTACGGATTGACACAAGGTCGTGGTCAACGACCCGGTCGCTGTTCAGCGTGCAGGGGCGAGCCTGGAGGGGGTAGGCTTCGGCTCGCCCGAGGTTGTCGGCACGAACGCGCCGGCCGACCGTCGGAGGTCAACGGCCGGTCGGTCGCTTCGTGGCGGGTTCAGCCCGTGATCCGCAGGTGGGGAGGGATACACCCCAAATCAAGGGGGTCGGCTGAGACCCGCAGATGAGGCGTCAATCACCTCAATCCTGTCCTTAGCATATCCACAGAAACTTCGTTGTCATCCCTGAAATCATGAAATTACCTACCGCAAACCCTCTCCATCCCGCCGTTCGGTTCAGCCACTGCCAAACAAGGAATGCGGCCACGGCGGTCCACTTACCCCCCCGCCTTTTTGAAGCGGGTGAGCCGTTCCATAAACCACTGGTGGGCCTCGGTTAACGCCGTTTCGTCCGCGGGTTGAGACGGGCGAGGAATTTGAGGCGGGGGCGGGGTGATGGTGATCGCCGCTGGGCCCACCGCCGGGGGCAGGGGCTGGACCTCCTGCTTCGACGGCACGGGCGGCAGTTGCCCCGTCTTCACTGCTGCCACCAGCTCTTCCAAAAGCTCGGTCTGTCGTTTCATGGCTGTCGCCTGATCCTGGTGCATCGCGGTGTACAACTTTGCCAGTAAGAGGGTGAACTGTCGCATCTCGTTGATCAGGTCGCCTTCCGTCACAACGAGCGGAGAGGTCGGCATCCGCCGCCCGTTCCCGTCCGCCGGTTGCTCCGCCGGGCGGTTGAACTGCACTTCCAGCGTCACCCCGTTCAGGCTGAGCCGGTCGCCCACGTTCAGCCGGGCGCGGCGGACCAGCCGGTCGTTCAGCCGGGTGCCGCCCACGCCCAGCAGGTCCACCACCCACGCCTCCGTCGGCGACTGGACGATGGTCGCGTGGAACGTGCTCAGCCTTTCGTCCAGCAGCCGCAGGTTGCACTTCGGGTGGCGGCCGATCACCGTGAGCGCGCTGCGGAGCGGGCAGTGCAGGGGGGTCGGCCCGGCCAGGGCGACGGCCAGCGGCACCGCCTGCCCGGTCGGCCCCAGGCCGGTCGGCAGCGGGCGGCCGTCCGTCTCCCCGGCCCCGCCGATCTGTACGTCGTACTCCCCCACCCGCAGCACCTGTCCGCGGTTCAGCCACCCCTGGGCGACGTCCGCCCCGTCCACTTTCAGCCCCAGCCGGCTGTTCAGGTCGAGTACGAACAGGCGGTTGTCCAGCACCTGCACGTAGGCGTGCTTCTTGCTCACGCTCGGGTCGTCCAGCCGCACCCCGCACAGCGCCGCCCGGCCGATCAGCGCGAACGGCTCGGTCAGTTGCACCGCCCCGCTCGCGCCCGTGCCGCGGTGGGTGTACAGCACCGACAGCGGCTCGGTCAGCCCGAGGGAGGTGGCGAACTTGCTCAGCGC
>CANJKY010000678.1 GCA_947474875.1 Gemmataceae bacterium | reverse complement strand
TCAGCCGATCCAACGTCATGACCAAGGCCGTGTCCACGGCTTGCCGGCGAGGTTCCAGGTGTTCAGACAGGGAAAACGGCACGGCGGTCGGTCGCACCCACGCAGGGAGATTCAACCGCCCTGTTTTACGACCGCGGGCCGGCACCGTCTTCGAGAACGGAGTTTACTTTGCCCAACAAAGAATGCAAGTGGAGATGTTAATAGGGATCGGATTGGGCGGGAGGTCCGTTCCCCCGCTTCTTCACCTTCTCGACCGTCGCGGTGTGTTCGAACGATTTCAGGTCCGGCTTGCCGTCGGTCACGCCGGCGAGCAATCGAATCCGTTGTTCGGCCGAATCGAGTTGGCTATAGCAGGTCCGCACCAGGGCCACCCCCCGTTCGTACTTCGCCAGGGCGTCGTCGAGGGTGGTGGTGCCGTCCTCCAATTCGCGGAGGATGCGCTCCAGTTCGGCCAGCGCCAGTTCGAACCGCGGCGGCGGGGTGTCGGGTGCGGTCACGGGCTGTCCTCCGCCTGGGTGGAAATGACGCGGGACAGGACACTTCCGCCGGCGAGTGTGGTGGTCAGAACCTCGCCGGTGGTAACGTCAGCCGGGGTTCGCACCACCGCCCCGTCGCCGCGGCGGGTGAGCGTGTACCCCCGCTTGAGCACGTTCAACGGGCTGAGGGCGTCGAGCTGTTCGGCCGCCGCTCCCAGCCGGTCGCGCGATCGAGTCGTGCTCAACTGTATCGCCCGCCGAAGCCGCGCCGCCGTGTCATCCAGCCGCTGTTCCAACTCGCGGAGCCGGTCGGCCGGTCGGCGAAACGCCGGGCGGGTCGCGAGTTGGTCCACTCGCTGACGGGCCAGGACGACCCGGTTCAGCACGGCCTCACGCAGCCGGGCGGTGGAATCGGTCAGACCGTCGGCCACCTCACGGCGGTCCGGCACCAACGCCATGATCGCCGCGGACGGGGTTTCGGCCCGACGGTCGGCCACCAGATCGGCCACGGTCACGTCGATCTCGTGCCCGACGGCGGACACCACCGGTACGGCGCATTCGAAGATGGCGTCGGCGACGGCCTCCTCGTTGAACGCCCACAGGTCTTCCGCGCTCCCCCCGCCGCGGCCGATGACCACCGCATCCAGCGGAAGCGTCCGCCGGACGTGCAACTCGGACAGCAGCCGCAGGTTGGCGGCCACGTCCGCCGCCGCCCCGTCCCCTTGCACCCGGCTGGGGCGGACCACCACCTGGGTGAGCGGCCACCGCTGGGCCAGTAGTTCGAGCATGTCGCGGAGGGCGGCACCGGTGGCGCTGGCGACCAGCGCCACCCGCTTCGGAAACCGCGGCAGCGGCCGCTTCCGCTTCGGGTCGAAGTACCCCTTCGCCAGCAGCTTCTGCTTCAGCTCCCGCAGGGCGAGTTCGGCCGACCCCACCCCCGTGGGCTGGAGTTCCTCGACGATCAGCTGGTAGTCGCCGCGGGGCGGGTACACGGTCAGCCCGCCGCGGGCGACCACCGCCAGCCCGTCCCGCGGGTCGTGCCCGACCTTCAGCCGCAGGGCGAACCCGCGGGGCATCATGCACTTCAACTGGCTCTGGGCGTCTTTGAGGGTGAAGTACAGGTGGCCGGACGTCGCCCGCACGAAGTTGGACACCTCGCCCGTCACCCACACGGCTGGGAAAAACTCCTCCAGCCGGGCCTTCACCGCGGTGGTGACGGCCGACACGGTGAACGGTTTCGTCCCGCCCGGCGGGGGCATGGCGGCGCTCCGGATGTCGCCGTCAGTGTAGCGAAGTGTTCGTCCGTACACAAGTCGGAGCGGGGACCGGGTCACCGCTTCTGCCGGGCGAACCAGTCCGTCCAGAAGTCCTTGCGGTACTGCTTCATCTCCGTGCCGAACGCCGAATCCGGCAGGGCGGCGAACGCCTTCTGCATTCGCCCGTACACCGCCGCCGCCTGCTCCGGCCGGTCGGTGGCGACGTACCCGCCGTACAGCATGCTGAGCAGCACCAACTCTTGCACCTGCCCGCGGCGGGCGGCGACCAGTTTCTCACACTCGGTCACCAGGTCGTCGTACCGCTTCATCCAGAACAGCGTGTACACCAGCCGCATTTCGGCGTGCGTGCGGACCCATGGATCCTTGGATTGCACCAGCCCGGCGAACAGTTCGCGGGCCTCGACCAGCTTTTTGTCGGCATCGGCCGGCGGCTTGCGGTTCGATGCCGGGTCCGGGGTGGCCAGAGCGGTCAGGCACATGCCCAGGTACAGACCCGCTTTGTCGGTGAACGGGCCGCCCGGAGCCTCCCGCAGCAGCCGACGGAACCGCGTCTCGGCGTCCGCATAATTCACCAGCCAGGGCAGCGCCTCGTTGATCTGTAGCCGGCCGAGTTCGTACACCGCCTCCTGTTGGGTCAGCCGCTCGTCGGCGGTGTCGTAGGTCTTGTTCGCCACCTGGGTGAGCAGGTCCAGACCGAACTCGATCATCTTCCGCGCGTCCGCCTCACTGACCTTCTCCGCCAGCCGCCGCTTGCCCTCCGCCGTGTGGGCGAGAGCCAGTTTCACCGTGGCCCGCGTGCCCGTCGGCCCGCCGGCCTTCGCCGCCTTGTCGAATAGCCCGACCGCCTCGTCGAACCGCCCGCCGGCCAGCGCATGCTCGCCGCGGGTTAAGTTGGCGTTGGCCGCCACCTCCGGCCCGGCCCCCGGCAGCGTGGCGAGGGCGTTCAACACGGTCGTGGTTCCGGTGGTGTCACCGGCGGTGCGGTAACAGGCGAGAGCGGCGGTCAGCATGGCACTCCGCTCGCCGGCCGAGACACGGTTTTCGGCCAGCTTCACGTATTCGACGGCCGCCTGGGTGAGCTTGTCCCGCCCGTCCACCGCCTGCCCGCCGGGCAGTAGTGCTTCCCCCCAGGCGGCCATGACGTCCGCCCACAGGTGGCGGTCCCGCCCGCCCTCGGCCACTGGCCGGTAGGCGACGGCGGCGCGGGCGGCGGCCGGGTAGTCACCGGCGGTGCGGCAGGCGGGGATCACCGCCTCGAACGCCGCCCGCACGTCCGTTACCGTCACGAACGGGTTATTGAACTCGCCGGCCGAGGTCAGTCCGTTCGTAACGGCCTCGAGGTGAGTAACTGCCGGGCCGGGGGCAGGGTCGCGGGCGATCTGTTCGGCCAACCGCACCCGTGCCGCCGTGCCGGCCGGGCCGCCGTCCGCCACCGCCTTGGCGTAATAGTCGCGGGCCGTCGGGTTGCCGAGAATGGTCAGCCAGCGGGCGATCTCGTACCGGATGCCGGCTCGCCGGTCG
>CANJKY010000677.1 GCA_947474875.1 Gemmataceae bacterium | reverse complement strand
CGGCCGCTCCGCGGCGGAAAACACTTCACACGACCAAACACCGCCGGACGCTATTTCCCTTTCTCCCCCGCCGGCTTCTGCGGCTCCTTCAGCAGCTTGAACAGGTCGTGGTTGAGCGACAAGAGCAGCACGTCGCGGGTGTCGGCCAGCGCCGCCTGCATGGCCTTCAGCCGCTGGAGGAACACGTAGAACTCCGGGTCCTTGGCGTGCGCCTCGTTGCGGATGCGGTCGGCGTCAGCGTCCGCTTGCCCCTCCACCCGCTGCTTCTTCGCCCGCGCGTCCGCCTCGATCCGCCGCCGGTCCTGCTCCGCTTTGCTGCGGACGTTCTCCGCCTCCTTCCGCCCCTGGTTGTCGTACTCCGACGCCTTCAACTGCCGCTCCGCCCGGATCCTCTCGTAGATGCTCGTCCGCACCGCCTCCGGGTAGCTCAGCCGCCGCACCCGCAGGGCCACAACCTCGATGCCGTACTCCGAGCGGAACTTGTCCAGCAGCCCGTCGCCGAGCAACTTCTGGTGCAACTCGCTCGACCGCCGCTCCGCCTCAGCGTCCGTCGCCACCGCGATCAACTGGTCCAGCGACAGCCCGCCGATGACCGCCGCCAGCCGCCCGGTGATCTGCGGGGCGAGCACCTTCCGCACCTGCTCCGGACTACCCACCGACCGCACGAACCGGTCCGCCGCAGTGGCGTCCGGCACCCGCCACGTCAGGAACGCGTCCACCGTCAGCGTCTTGTCCACGGTGCCGGTGGCCGGGTCGCGGGTGAGGGATTCGGCGGCGGGCAGGTCGATCGATTGCAACCGCCGATCCACCCGCACGACGGAATCGATCGGCCACGGCAGCTTGAAGTGCAGGCCGGCGGCGGATTCGCCGTCGTGGACGGCCACCGGCTCGCCGAACCGGGTGACGTAGGCGAACTCGGCGTAGTCCACCGCGTAGAACGCCGTCCGCCCCCACGCCAGCAGGAGCAGCGGCAGCACAAAATAGAGGAGGAAGCGTCGCATGTTGGATTCCCCGGTCTCTCGACCGGGGCTTCGTTATGTCGCCCGCTCCGCGGGCTAAAATCCCAAGCCCTAGGAGGAGACGGCGCAGCGTAGCCCCGGTCGTGAGACCGGCACCATGTCCTCACTGGTCCCGCTGGTCTGGGCCGCGGGGGGTCGGCACCGGCGCCTGCGGCATGACCGCCGGGTCGAGCAGGTACAGCTTGCGGGCGCCGGGCACCTTGTCCGCGTCGATCAGAATTTTGTCCCGCGTTCGCAGTACCGCCACCGCCGCCTCCAGGCCGAGCCGGAAGTCGGTGAGGAACCGCTTGACCGCGAGCAACTGCCGTCGTTTCTCCGGGTCGCCGCCGACGGCGGACTCCTCGGCCTGGGTGAGGGTGTTGCGGGCGGTGTGCCAGGACAGGATCACGTCGCGGGCGGCGGCGGCTTCCGTCACCTTCTGGTGCGCCGCGGCCTCGGCGGCGCGGGTGAGCCGCTCGGCCTCCACCTCGGCGAGGGCCACCGTCCGCCCGGCCTCCGCCCTCGCCTCGTTCACCGTCTTGTCCCGCCGTTGGATGGCCTCGGCCACCCGGTGGTAATCGGCCACCACGTCCTGCGGCGGGTGCAGATCGTGGACGGTCAGCCCTTCAACGCGCACGCCCAGCCCGCCGGCCGACGCCTCGTTCAGCCGGCGCTCCAGCCGCTCGGCCGCTTGTCGCTCGAACACCGGCCGGCCGACCCCGAGCAACTCCTGGAATCCGCGGGCGGCGGCCAGCTCGCGGAACACGGCTTCGGCGGATGACCGCACCACCGCGTCCGCGTCCTTCACCCCGAGCGCGTACCGCCGCGGGTCGCTCACCGTGTACCGCACCGTGGCCAGCAGTTCGATCAGATCGCCGTCGCCGGTGAGCAGCAGCGACTCGTCGGTCATCCGAGCGATACCGTCGGCATGAGCGCTGGCCCAGGTGAGCGCCTCGTTCGGCCTGCCGGCCCGCCGCATCCTCTGCTGTTCCTGCCGGGCCTGTTCGAGTTGCTTCGCCTTCTCGTCGGACAACAGACGGAACCCGACCTCCACCGCCTTCACCTCGGCCGGCTTTACCCGCACCACCGTCTCCACCGGCCACGGCCAGCGGGCGTGCAGCCCCGGCGGCAGGTCGGCCCGCACCGCCCCGAACCGCTGGAGCACGCCCACCTCGTCCGCCTCGACCCGCGTCAACCCGGACAGCAGCCACGCCGCCAGTGACACCGCGATGACACCGGCGAGCAGCTTCCGCCAGCGGTGTTCGACCCAGTGGAACAGGTCGTCCAGATGAACCGTACTCAGCCAGCGGTCGAAGGACGTGTACACCGCCCGCAACCGGCTCACCGAGGTGCGCTCGAACGCCAGCAGCCGCATCGAGTTCAGCAGCACCAGCAGCGACCCGAGTTGGTGGTACAGCACGCCGGCGAGCGGGGCCTTCTCGTACCAGTCGGGCGAGGTGGCGAACAGCGGCCACAGGAAGCCGGTGAGCACGACCCCGGCCAGGTTCACCCCGAACCCGAACCAGACGATGTTCTGGCGGATGACGGCGACCGTCTCGCGGGACAGCCGCACGAGCAGCGGCAGCGGACGAAGCGGATCACCCATCATCACCACGTCGCCGGCCTCGGCAGCGATGTCGGTGCCGGTGCCGATAGCGATACCGACGGCTGCCTTGGCGAGGGCCGGGGCGTCGTTCACGCCGTCGCCGACAAAAGCAGTGGCAGGGTTCACCGCATCGGCTTTATCGGTGGGCAGCAGTTCGGCCCGCACCGCGTCCAGTGGCAGATTCTTCGCCACCGCGGTCGCCACCGCTGCCCGATCACCCGTTAGCAGAGTAAGCGGAGACAGGCCGAGATCACGCAGGTCGGTCAGCACTCCGGCGGCCTCGGGGCGAACGCGGTCGCGGGTGCCGATCGCTCCGATCAGCCGCACGTCACGGGCCACCAACACAGCCGTCTGCCCGCCCGCGTCGAGTTGCGACACCAGGGTGTCCGCGTCCGCCGGCAGAGTCACGCCCTGTTCGGCCAGGAACCGTCGGGTGCCGACCAGGACGGCCGCCCCGCTCACCGTCGCCCGCACCCCGCCGCCGGGAGCAGCCTGGAAATCCTGCGGATCGGGGATGCTCAGGTTCAGTCCCTGGGCCGCTGCCAGCACCGCGCGTGCGATCGGGTGCTCGCTCTTTGCCTCGGCCGCCGCCGCGGTGTTCAGCAGGTCGTCCGTCGTCACGCCAGCCAGCGGCAGCACGTCACCGAGTTCGAGTTTGCCTTCGGTGAGTG
>CANJKY010000676.1 GCA_947474875.1 Gemmataceae bacterium | reverse complement strand
GTCACGGGCGAGCGGAGGCCGGCCTTCTCGTCCTCAATTTTCTTGAGCAGATCCGCCAGCATCACCTGAGCGGCGGCCTTGTTCGGCGAGAACCGCACCCGCTTCCGCCGGCCGTCGGCGAACACCACCTCCGCCGCCCACTTCGCCGCCGGCTTCAGGAACTTCGTGCCGTCCTTCGACAACGGGTACAACGACCCGCCGATGCGGACGTGCGATTTCCCCTTGTGGAGGACGACAACCGCCCCTTCGGGCAGCATGAACGGGCGAGTCGGGCGGAACAGAGTGGTCATGGCGTTCCTCGGTGGTCGTGTGTTAGTGTGACGGGTTCGGTCAGCGGTTGCAATCTGCGGTGGGTCGTTCAAAGCGGCGTGTAGTTCTCAAACCGGACGAACCGCCGGACGTAGTTCAGGCTGACGATCGCCTTCGGCCCGTTCCGCTGCTTCTCCACGCACACCCGCACCTCCTGAACCGGGCTGGCAGTGCCGTTGGCCAGGACCGGAGCGTCCTGCGGCCAGAGCATCAGCACGTCGTCGGCGTCCTGCTCGATTTCCCCGCTGTCCCGCAGGTCGCTCAACTGCGGCTTGCCGTCGCCCCGCTTCTCCACCTCCCGGTTCAGCTGGGACAGGCACACCACCGGCACCCCGAGCGAGCGGGCCAGCCGCTTCAGCTTGCGGGTGGTGTCGCCGATGCGAGCGGCCAGGCTGTCGGTCCGGTGCCCGCCGTGGTCGATCAGTTGCAGGTAGTCCACCACCACCAGCTTGACCCCGTGCCGGCGGGCCGCCCGCCGGCAGGTGGCGAGGATGGTGTCCGCGGTGTGCCCGGGGCGGCCGTCGATCCACACCGGCATGCGGCACCCGGCCGCCCCCTCGGCCAGCCGGGTGACGGTGGACGGGTCCAGCGCGGTGGTGCCGTTGATCTGGTTGAGCGGCACCCCGCACGCCGTCGCCAGGGTCCGCTGGGCGAACTCCTTCACCGACATTTCGAGCGAGAACACCAGCGCCCCGGACCCCTGCCGGGCGGCGGCCAGGGCGAGCGCCAGCATGAACGCGGACTTGCCGACCGACGGGCGGGCGGCCAGCACGATCAGCCGCTCCGGGTGCAGACCGCCGATCACCCGGTCCAGGTCGGTGAACCCGGTCGGGATGTAATTCGGCCCCCGCCCCTTCGCTCGGTCGTCGATGTCGGCGAACACCCCCTGCACGGCGCGGAACAGTTCGGTCGGTTCGTCGTCCGCAGCCCCCTCGCCCACCCGGAAGATGTCCGTCTCGAACCGGGCGATCAGTTGCTCGATCGGCTCATCCCGTCCGTAGACATCCCGAGTCATCTCGTTGCACAGGTGGATCACCCGGCGACGGCCGGCCATCTCCTTGACGATGCGGGCGTGGTACA
Source organism: Gemmataceae bacterium (assembly GCA_947474875.1). Lineage (GTDB taxonomy): Bacteria > Planctomycetota > Planctomycetia > Gemmatales > Gemmataceae > JALHQU01. The sequence continues at coordinate 1,890 of CANJKY010000676.1, read as the reverse complement.
CGGCGTTCGCCTCGGTGGGCACGGCCTCCCACAGGTCGCCGAGGTACATGTCCCCGCCGATGTCCTCCAGGTGTCCGGCGGCTTTCAGCCGGTCACGCAGAATGACCAGATCGACCGGCTTGCCCGCCGCGATCAGCCCGGCCATCTGGGCGAACACCTTCTGGTGGGCGTCGAGGTAGAAGTCGGCGGCGGACACGAGGCCGCGAATGTCGTCGTACACCGCGTTGTTGCGGAGGACGGCGGACAGGACACCGCGCTCGGCCTCCTGGGCTTGCGGCGGCAGACGGTCGTTACGCATGGGAGTCTCCGATGATGGTGGGGGTGAGAACGTCGTACACCGCCCCGCGGCTACCGGGGGTGAGTGGCGCGGCGGCCGGCGGCCGGTCGGATGGCTTGTGGGTGTTGAACTGCGACAGAAGCAATGCGAGCGGGTGTTGTTTCTGGGTCAGGTAGGGGCTGGAGTCAGCCAGGTAGTGCTCGACCGTGAGGCGGAACTTGTCCACATCCCCGCCCAGTTCGGCCAACATCCGCTTTACCGCCGCCCCGTCTCTGCCGTCGGCGAAGCTGTACTTCTTCCCGTACTTGGCCGCCCACGACTCACACCACGCGGCGACAGCCTTGGCGTGCGGGCTGGTCGGCATGCTCTTGCCAGTATTCCCCTCCGGCATCTTGCTCGAACACGTCGCAAGTTCGTCGGTCGATCCAGTCGTCCGCTCGCCCGGCTTCGGGTGAGACTCCGGAGGAGTCTTTTCCGATTCCGATTCCGATTCCGATTCCGATTCAGGCCGGCGTGTGCCGGCCACATGCCCGTCATCTGCCGGACGGCTGCCCGACATATGCCCGTCACCTGTCGGACAGGTGCCCGACCTATGCCCGGTATCTGACGCCGGTTCGTCCGGCTCCGGAAACTTGCTCTTCTTTGCCCGCAGCCGCTGGTTGAACTTGGGGATCTCCAGGTACGGCTTCCCGCCCACCTCGTACACCCGCACCAGCCCGGCCCGCCGGCACTCGTCCAGCCAAGCGGACACGTCCGCGTCGGACACCGCGTTCAGCTTGAGCGGGAACAGCTTGGCCCGCAGGATGGCCGGGCGGGCGTCCTGCCGGCCGTAGTCATCGACGATCAGGAGGAGGCGGAAGAACAGCACCTCGGCCGGGGTGGATAGGGCGTTCACCGCGTCCGAGCCGAGCAAGCCATCCCGGATCATGCGGGTGGGCATGTCACTGACCCCTTTGGTTAATCATCATGACGGCGATCAACCGCTCGATCTCGGCCTGCCGCACCTCAACGACTTCGATCCGCCGGTCAAGCCGGTTGGTCGGTCTCTTCGACCGAGGGGCGAGTGCCTGGCGGATCTGGTCGGCGAGCGTGCCGATCCGGTTCGCTGGCTGCGGGCCGGGCTTGCACGGCCAGTGTCGCGGGTATCCCATCAGGGCTCTGCGCGGGGTGGGCCGACCGACTTTCATGTGCCGGGTTGGTCGGCCGTAGTTGTTTCGGGTGTTAGTGCTTCTTGGAGCGGTTCAGGCTGGCCCACACTGGGGGCCAACTTTGCGAGTCGTACAGATGGCCTGCCGCGTCGCGGTACGCTAGCCAGGCCCGCACCTCCGCCGCGCTGTACTTCACCCCGGCCAGTTCCAGCGGCCGAGGTCCGATTTTGCCAGCCGACTTCAGCTTGTCGAACGTGCTCACCCCCACGTTCAGCAGGGCAGCCATCTCGTCGCGGGTGAGCAGTTCGGCCGGCGGGCGGGTAGCGGTGGTAATTAGGTCTGCGATCCGAGCGAGATGCCGGCACACGTCGTCCAACGACGAAGGGGTGGCGCTACTCATGCGTCACCCCTTTCGGCGTGGAGGCAATTAGCTGCTCAGCGGTGGTCAGATGCAAGCGGAGTTTG
>CANJKY010000675.1 GCA_947474875.1 Gemmataceae bacterium | reverse complement strand
TGGGAAGGGCTAGGCTTGAGGATTACGCGTGATTTTCACATAGGATCCAACAGGAACTCCGGCCCGCATTGACCGCCGCTTCCCACCAGTCGTACACTCCTGGGCCGAACCCCACGGAAGGGAACCGGTATGACCGACGACGTATCCCCGCGCACCCCATCCGGGTGGGTGCGGCAACTCTGGAATGGTGTGCTGTTCCCGGCTGCGGCCGATCCGCACACCGCCGTCCGCCCGCTGTCGCTGTTGCTCGTTCTGATCCTGCCGGCCCTGCTCTTGTACCCGTGCCGGTCGTTCCACCTGCTCGAACCGGACGAGGGGCGGTACGCCCAGATCCCGAAGGAGATGCTCGAATCCGGGTCGTGGGTGGTGCCCACCCTGATGGGCCAGCCGTACCTGGACAAGCCGCCGCTCATGTACTGGCTGACCGCGCTCAGCTACCGGGCGTTCGGGGTGAGCGAGGAGAGCGCCCGGCTGGTGCCGGCGGTGTGCGTGCATCTGACGATTCTGATGGTGTACCTGCTCGGCCGGCGGAGCGTGGGCGAGCGGGCGGCGTTCTGGGCGGCGGCGTTGCTGATGGTGGCGCCGGGGTTCCTCGGCGTCGCCCGATTCCTGCTGCTCGACGGGCTGCTCACGTTCTGCGTCACCACGTCCGTGCTGTGCGGGTTCGAGGCGGTGCGGACCGGTACGCTGAAACGCGGCTGGTGGGTCGCGGCGGCGGTGTTCAGCGGGCTGGGGTTCCTGACCAAAGGGCCGATCTCCGAAATCCTGCTGTTCCCGCCGCTGCTGGCCGTGGCGTGGCTCACCCGCTCCACCGCCCGCATCGGCTGGCGGGACGTACTGCTGTTCGCCGGCATCGTGGTCGGGGTGAACCTGCCGTGGTACGTGGCGATGGGGGCGAAGCGGCCGGAGTTCCTGGGGTACTTCTTCTGGGAACACAACGTGATGCGGTTCGTGAAGCCTTTCGACCACCTCCAGCCGGTGTGGTACTACGCCCCGGTGCTGCTGGTCGGGTTCCTGCCGGGGGTGATCCTGGGCGTGCCGTATGTGCGGAGCCTGTTGCGTGGCGAGCCGACTACGCGGACAGCGGCCGGCGGGTTCTGGCTGCTGAGCGGGCTGTGGTGCGTGGCGTTCTTCAGCGTGTCCGGCAGCAAGCTGCCGACGTACATCCTGCCGGCGTTCCCGCCCCTGTGCCTGGCGCTGGGCGAGTTCGTCGCCCGCAGCCGGTGGGACAAACTGGTCGCCACCCGCGGGGTGATCGCCGGGTTCGCCGGGCTGATCGCCCTCATCCACTACGTCGGTCTGCCGTGGTACGCCAAGGAGCGGTCGCCGATGGGCCGCCCCGAACTGGTGCTGAAGTACTTGAACGACCCGCACACGCACGTCGTGTGTTACCCGCGGAACATCGACAGCGTGGCGTTCTACTCCGGCCGCGAAGACCTGGAGGTGATCCGCACCAAGGACGCCAACCGCATGATCCGTGAGAGCCACCTGCGGCCGCGGACGGTCATCCTGTTCACCCACGACCACTCGCTGAGCGGGTTTAAGGAGGCGCTGCGGGGGGCGGTGAATTGCACGGTGCGGGTGACGCACGAGGAGGACATGCGGAAAAAGGACGGGCCGAAGTGGGTGCGGGAACTGCTCGGCGGCGGACCTTGGGGCCTGTGCGACATCGCCGTGGTCGAACCGCCGACGACGAGTGAGCCGGGGCGGATCCGGCTCGTGGATCAACGAGAGTAAAGTCCGTGTGAATCTTCCGGAGCCGCGGAGCGGCGTTCGCCCGTAGCCTGGGGTGACGGAGCGCAGCGACGGAACCCCAGGACAGGGTTACCAAATGACCCAAGCCCCGGAGGGGCGGCAGAAGCGAGGCGACAGCCGATGGCCGAAGACTTCGCTCCCCTCCTGACACGCTTGCGACGGGTCTTCCCGCACGCCCAACTCGAAACGCTGTCCGACTCGCAACTCGCCGCCATCCGCGAACAACACCGCGGGGTACCCGAACACTACCTGGCCTTCATGCGCGAGGTGGGTTGGGGGTCGCTCGGGGATAGCTTCATGCTCTACGGCGGGCTGGTCGGTCCGGAGGAGATTTTCGACCCGGAGACGGCGGCCGAATTAGGAGGGCTGTTGCTGTTCGGGGATGACTTGTCCGGTGATGTGGTGGGCTTTGACTCACGCGACGGGTGGCGGATCGTCGAGGTGTGGCATGCTTCGCTGAGGGTGCATCCCATCGCAGCTCGCACCATTAGCGAGTTCATCACTCAGCAATTGGCGGGCTGGGAAGGATGAATCTGCCGCCCCTCCGGGGCTTGGGTCATTTCGGATGTAGCCTGGGGTTCCGTCGCTCCGCTCCGTCACCCCAGGCTACATCCGGCCGCCGCTCCGCGGCTCAGAACAGACTGTATCCTGAAGTCGGGCGGGAACTGGTACGACAACGGGTCTTTGCGATGGACCAAACCCTGACATCCTTCGCCGATCTACTTCATCCGGATCTGTCGATTTCCGTGGGCGAACAACAGCAACGGGCGTCGGATGCTTTGCCCGATTTGGTGTCACGTTCCCATTTGTCCTGGCTCGCTCAGCCCGATTCGCCCAACGGCACCGGGGACAAACTCGTCGTCGGTGTGGCGGTCTGGTCGCTGCCGGATCTGGAACTGCTCGACGAACTCGATCGATATGCCGAGGCTAATCCAGGCGTCCGGGTTTATGTGTTCGACGTGGATCGCGTCGGTGGAGACTTCGACCGGTTCGTTCCCGGCGTTGGCGAGATTCTTCACCCCCCCGTCGTCGGTCGCTGGGTCGGGGGCGTACTCACGCAATCCGGATCGGGCCATGTCGGCCGCGGGATCGTCGCTGCTTTCCTTCACCCTTCCCGCGTGGCTAGTTCGTAGAAGTGCCGGGCGGCGCGGCCGCTGATCGCCCCGAGCTTCAGCAGTTCCGCCGCGATCGCCTCCACCGCCCGCCACACCCCGTCGTCACCGAGCAGGTGTTCCACCTTGCCGAGCATCCGCCGCTCGAACCGGTCCAGGCTCCGCTCGCTCGCCCGGTACAGCATCAGCTTGCGGGCGTACCGCAGGTCGCGGCCGGCCGCCCCGCGGTCGTAGGTGCCGGTGTGCCGGGCCTCCGCCGCCATCCCCGCCAGGGCGATCAGGATTTCCGTCTCGACCCAGTCGTCGGACGGCCGCTGTACGCCTTTACGGAACTCGCACTTGCCGAGCAAATCCTGATTCGGCAGCACGCTGACGCGGTGGACGGGCCGGTCCAGGGCGAGGGCGACGGCGGCGTGCCC
>CANJKY010000674.1 GCA_947474875.1 Gemmataceae bacterium | reverse complement strand
GGTTCAGGGCGTCGTCCAACTTGGTACTGTGTTTGCCGTCCCAGAAGTTCCTCCACGCGAGCGCTTTGAGTGCCGGAATTGCCGCAGCCGCGTCGGGGCCGCGGTCGCCCAGGGCCTTGATCGCTTCCCCCTCATCGATACTGTTCTGGCTTGTGAGCCGTTCGACGAGCGCCTCGATGGTCGGCGGTTCTGCCAGTTTAAACGCGGGTACGACCGATGGCGGTGGCGGCGGGGATGTTTTTGGTTTCGTTTCCGGTCTTGGGAAGGGTTGCCTCATCTCATCAACTAAACGCATCGTCACCCGTAGGTTGAGGTGATCGGTGAGTGGATTCGCAGCCAGGCGGACCGGCTCGGACGGATCATTGGCCAGCTTTTCCAGAGCCGGCAGGGCTTCCTCGGCTATGTCGTCGGGGACTCGTCTTAGCAAGTCGATAGCCTTCATGCGGACCCGCTCTTCCGGATCGGAGAGCAGTTCGATGAGCAGCGGCACGAACGGACGACCTATCATCTCCAGGCTTTGCCTGCCGACCAGGAACTGTTCAAACTCGCTCGGGCGGGACTTGCGAAGATAGTCTCGTACGTGCCCGACGAACTCTTCTGGCGCGGATGCGGCGACCGATCGGTATCCCCTAGTGATGTCATAATGCTTCTCAGTCATGATGAGCACAGTCGGCACGGTCGGAAGGGCGGCCCGCCCCATAGCCCCGAGCGTGTCAGCGGCACAGCCGCTGACATGCGAGTCCGGGTGCGATAAGAAACCCGAGAACGTATCGAGTTGTCCGGCTGCGACTTTTTTGAAGAGCGTGTCACAGCAGTCGTAACGCACGGGCGAATCGACGATATTTATTTCCGAGGTCAGGGCGGAGACGGCCTCCGGGTCGCCCGCGGGCGAATTCCTCAGGGCAACGGCAGCGTGGTACCTAAGTTCTCGTTCCTCGTAGGGATTCCGCAGGATCACGCACAGTTTCGAGACTGTCGGCGGATCTAACGGCCCGAGGTGCCAAAAAGCATATGCAGCACTGCTGCGGCGCTCCGGTTCGGGGGCGGCCAACTCGGCGGCCCAGAAACTGCGGCACAGGCCGTCGTGCCGGGGCTCGGTGTTGAACAGGCCGATCACCGCGTAACGGCAGGCCGAAGAGTACGCGCAAAACCCGGCCAACAGTAATGCCGCGACGGTGGGAATTCCGGCGAACCACAAGACCAGCCCCCGCCGAGCCAGTCCCATCCCCTCGGGCCGACGCCATCTTTGCCACACGCCGACGACCCCTCCGGCGACAGCACCGGAAAGAAGTGTCACGACGATGTCGAATTCATAGGTCGTTTCGAGTCTTCGCGTTCTTGCCAAATCGTACAGGACGTGGAATTCGAACACGAGGAACGCGAGTGCAGCCCCCGCGATCGCACCACGAATGGCCCCGAACAGGATCAGTCGTACTCGCCTTTCCATGATCGTCTCTCTGGGCTTTCGCCCTAACATACAAGTATCCCGTGATTTCCGAAGGCCGTCCGATTCAGTGGATCAAGGCTTTATTGTAAGACTTCGGCTTCTCCGACGGCGGCTCGGGCTTGTTCACGAAGGTGGCTACTTTCAAGCCGATCACGGCGACGAACGCCAGTACGAACGCGACCGCCATCAGCCCCTTTAGTAGCAGCAGCATCGCCCCGACCGGCCCGCGTGAGCGCGTGGTGGTAGCTGATGCTGCGGATACTCCGGCCCAAGCGATCGTGCCGCCGACGGCGACGACCACCGCCGTGGGCACAATCTCCGCCTCCGCCAGCAAACACACCAGCAGCCCGACCATCCAACTCCCGAGGGCAGCGCCGCCGATGTTTGCCAGTGGATTGACATCCGGTTCGCGCGGGGGTGTGGGCGGCGGGTCTCTCGGGGTCGGAGTAGCGACGTTCTCCCAGGTGAACGGCTCGTCGTTCGACGGCTCGGCAGCAATTCCGTCCGCGAGAAGAGTGACCTTCGCCCGCTGGTACTCGTCCGCCGTCATCGCTCCTTGCACGTGCAGGGCGTGCAGCCGTTCGATGTCGTCCGCTACGCTCATGTCGCTTCCCTATTCGGTAAAGACGGTTTCCGTTGTGTCGAAGGTCTTGCCGCCGCCAACATGATTTCCCGGATTCGCCTGAACGCCCGCTCCTGTTTCTTCCGCACGCTCTCGCCGCTCTCGCCGTTACCACCAACCTGTTTCGCAATGGCCTCCCACGTCAGCCCTTGCTCCTGCAAGTCCCATACGGCCAGTTCTTCCGCCGTCAGGTGCTGGCGGGCCAGTTGTGTCAGTTCCTTGTCGGACAGCACCTTGCTCGGGGACGGCGGCGGTTGGGGCGACGGCGGCGGCGGTCGGTCGGGCCGATTCTTGCGAATCCAGTCGATCACCTTGTTGCGGGCCATGCGAGACAGCAGCTTCAGCAAATCCTCGGGCGTCTCCAACCTGTACCGCATCAGGGCGGCGGGCTTGAGTAGGCTTTTCATCACCGACTGGCAGATGTCCTCGGAATCGACGGCCCGCCGATGCTCGGCGTTGTACAACCGCACGCGTACGAACCGTCGTACGTGCGGCTCGTACGTCCGAACCAGTGCGGTCATCGCGTCCTGATCGCCCGCCCGCGCCTGTTCGAGCAACTCCTGGAACGACATTTCGGCGGACATCGGCGGCTCCTGAACCTTCCGGACACCTGTGCCCGAACAGGCTCATTGTAACTCGCCGCTTCGTCCGAATACAGTTGTCGCGTCCGATTGCCCCCACTAATGCCGGTCGGCCGGTACGAGGGCGGATTGGCGCGGCAGAGGCGGGAACAGGGGGTGGGCCCGGTCGCCCGGCCGAGAGGGTTGCGCCATTTCCAGAGCCATGGTTATGGCCAATCGTTCCGCCGGTTGGAGTTCATAAGGGTTGAACCCGGGCCGCGAGCCGTCTCGCGCATTCTGCATAGCGAGAACGGCTGGACTTGGCCGGTGCGCGTCGAGCAGCGTCCGCACCTCGCTCACGTCAACGCTGTGGTCCACCACTTGTTGCCGATCCGCGGGACCGCCGCTCGTCCCGCCCGACACGATGGCGACGAGTTCCCCATCGTCGTTGATCACCGGTCCACCGCTGTCGCCCTTGTTGGTGGCCACCGACGTAAGCACCACCCGGCCGGCGAGCGGGATCTTGGCCGACGGCTTGTTGGTGTACACGTTCCGCACTTGACCGCTGACACACCCGAACACCGCTCCGTTCCCGATGTTCGAGTGCCCGATCACATGCACGGCCTGCCCCTCCCGTGCGCCATCCGCCGACAGGGTT
>CANJKY010000673.1 GCA_947474875.1 Gemmataceae bacterium | reverse complement strand
TCAGGGCGATCACGTTCACATCCGACTCGCACCCGCGGGCGATCTCCCCGAGCAGGGTGCTCTTGCCCACCCCGGACCCGGCGAAGATGCCGATCCGCTGCCCGCGGCCGCACGTCAGCATGCCGTCGATCGCCCGCACGCCGGTGACGAACGGGGTGCGGACGCGGGCCCGTTCCAGCGCCGGCGGCGGCGGGCGGTTGACCGTCACCGGCTGGCAGCCGACCAGCGGGCCTTTGTCGTCGATCGGCCGGCCGAGGCCGTCGATCACCCGCCCGAGCAGGGCGCGCCCGACCGGGATGGTCAGCCCCCGCCCCTTGCGGAGCACCGGCATGCCCGGCCGCAAATCGTCGACCGGGTCGTACGGCACCAACTGCGACACCGCATCCTGGAACCCGATCACCTCGGCCAGCACCGGCGGGCCGCTCTTCGGCATGATCGCCACTTGATCGCCGACCGCCGCCTGGAGGGAGCTGGTGAGCACCCCCGCGCAGCTCTTCAGCCGCCCGCCCATGTGGTACAGGGGGGTGTCGGTGATGCTGCGGTTGAGCGTCGGCAAATCAAGTCCGAGCATGAGCCAAGCTCCCAATAAGGTCGTCGCGGATCTGGGTCAACTGCCGCGGCAGGTCGGACAACAGCACCAGCGCCCGCCCCTCGATCCGGCACTCCGCCCGGCCGAGGGTGGGGTCGGCCACCAGGGCCGGGTCGTCGCGGTCGGGGAACAGCGGCTGGCCGTCCAGCCGGCGTTCGAGCAGGGCCAGGTCGGCCGGGTTCATCCGCACCGTCACCACCTCGTCGTCCTCCATCCGCCCGGCCATCTGTCGAATGATCTCGTCCACCGGGTAGTCGCCCTGGGTGACCCGCTCGTGCAGCAGCTTGGCGGCGATGGCCAGGCCGAGTTCGACGGCCGCCCGCTGCCACTCCTGAAGCCGGTCGGCGTGCTGCCGCCGCAGGTCGGCGGTGGCCCCGCGGACGGCGGCGAGGACCGCCTCGACGGCGGCCCGCTCCTCGGCCAGGCGGGCGTCGATCTGGGACTGGACGACGGTCGGGGTGTCGGCCGGAGGGGACGGGGGGGGTGGCACCCCCGCCTCGGCCGGGGATGATGCAGTGGTGAAATGCGGGGGTTGTAGTTCCGACGGCGGGTGTAGCCGTGGCAGCGGCTCGTCGGGTGAAACCAACGCCGCTTGCGTCACCCGCTGGGTGAGGGCGACGCGGTACTCGCGGTGCGGGTTCGGACTGCTGGTTCGGACCATCTCACCCCCGCCAGTACAGCCGGCCGTCTGTTCCTGCCCGGTCTGATCGGGACCGCCCCGGGCGGCAAGCCTGGCCGTTGTGGTCGGGGCGTACTACCCGAGGATGCGTCACTTTTGAAGTCGAGGCGGGGAGAATGTGTCGGATTTTTCCAGCCTGATTTGCAACGCACTCGCCGATTCCTGCGCCGTCCGAAACCCGTCCGCCGGCGCTCATCGTCGCGACAGGCGGCTGAGGTGAGGGGACGAGTTTATTCGCCCAGCACGAACTTCCCTTCCTCCTCCCCCTGACGGATCAGGTTGGTGACCTCCTTCTGCGCCGCCTCCGTCTCGCCCGGCGGCACCGTGCCGAGCAGCCCGATCTCCTCCTGGAGCAGTTCGCGGGCGCGGCTGGAGATGTTGTTCGTCACCTTCGCGGTGATGGCCTCGTCCGCCCCCTTCAGCGCCAGGGCGATGGACTTCAAGTTGAGCTGGGCGAGGATGCCCTGGAGCGAGCGGTCGTCCAGCTTGAGCACGTCGGCGAACTTGAACAGCTTCTCCCGCACCTTGTCGGTGAGCATCTTGTCCGAGGTGGCCATCTTCTCCAGCAGGGCGACGCGGTCCGGGCGGGGCATGGACCGGAGCATGGCCGCCAGGTCGGTGATGCGGGCGTCCGGGGCGGCCTCGCTCGGCTGCTCGGCCAGCCGCCGCCCCTTGTCCACCACCGCCCGCGCGAGCTGCTGGAGCAGTTGGTAATTGCGGGTGCCCGGCAGGCTGAACCGCACCGCCACGTCCACCCGCTGCTCGGCCGGTAGCCCTTTTAGCACGGCCGCGGCGGTAGACGGCTCTAGTGCCACCAGTAGCAAGGCGGTCACCGCCGGCGGTTCGCCGTCCAGCACCTTCAGCAGCTTCTCGGGCGACAGCTCGCGGAGTTCGACGATCGGGTCGACCGGCGCCGGCTCCAGGTCGATCACCCCGCCGGCCGCTTTTTTCCCCTTCCCGCCCGCCGTCTGACCCTCATCCGGCTGGCCGAGCAACAGCCCGCGGTCGAGGATCCGCTGTAGGTCGAAGAACTCGGCCAGGGCGTCGTCCAGGGCGGCGGGCGGATCGTCCGCGGGCGGCAGGCCGGCCAGCCCGTCGCGGAGCGGCCCGGCCACGGCCGTGTCCATCCGGTTCAGGAGCTGTTCGGCCAGGTCGGCCGGCAGCGCCCGCAGGAGTACCACGCCCTTTTCCGCTCCCGTCGGCCCGGCCATCGGTAGAAGTCCCCGCGTCAGGCGGGCAGTTTACCCGGCGTTCGCCCCGACCAAAAGGCCGAACACCCTGGCCGCCTTGTCCGGGTCGGACCGGGTCAGGTCGGCCAGCCGGTCGAGCAACTGCTGCCGCTTCTGCTCGGGAGACGGGGTGACGGCGGTCTCGCTCGCCGGGGTGGGAACAACTTTCTTCCGCCGCCGCAGGAGGAGCAGCGGGACGAGCAGCAGGGCCATGACCACGGCCACCGCCAGGCAGATGTTGCGGGCCAGGGCGACGTAGGCGGCCAGCCGCTGGAGCTGGGCGGCCTCCTCGTCCGGCTCCGGCACCGCCAGCCCTTCGGGCACGAACTTGTTGGCCGAGACGGTGATGATGTCGCCGCGGGCGGTGGTGAAGCCGACCGCGTTCTTGATCAACTCCTCGGCCTGCTGGGTGGTTACCGAGGCGGCGACCGGCTGGCCGTCGCCGGCCGGCGGGGCGGTGTTGTCGATCGCCGCGGACACCGTCAGCCGCTTGACGATAAAGCTCAGGTGCTCCATCTCCAGCAGCCGCTCGGTGTACCGGTAGTCCGTCTGGGTGAGTTCCTCGTTCGACGTGCCGCCGCCGCGGCCGCCCGAGCTGGCCTGGCGGATGTTGCTCCCCGCCCCGGCCACCCCGCCGGGCGGGGCGTTGGTGGATTTGTTCGTCCGGGACATCTCCCGCTCGGTCACCTTCTCGGTCGGCACCACCTGGTTGATCCGCTCCCTCACCTTGTTCATGTCCAGTTCGACCGACACCTGCACCACCGCCTTGCCGTGGCCGAGGCTCGGGCGGAGCATC
>CANJKY010000672.1 GCA_947474875.1 Gemmataceae bacterium | reverse complement strand
GCCCAGCAGGGCCGGGTCGTCCGGCGGGAACACCTGCACGGCGAAGTGGAAGGTGAACAGCATGAGGGTGTGCGCCACCGCCGACAGCCCGACCCCGGCCAGAATGGCCGTCGGCCGCGCCCGGTACTGGCGGGCGGTGAACCACAGCTCGGCCAGCGTCGGCCCGACCTTCTTCACCCGGTGTAGCCGGCTGGCGATCCGGTCCGCCGCGTGGTGCGACAGGAACCCGATGCCGACGTACCCGACCACCCCGACGAGCACCAGCACGAAGCAGACGATCACCAGCGCCTGGAGCTTGCGGTTGGCGGTGATGTTCGGGTCGCCGGCCGCCCACATCACCCCGGCGATCACCCCGCCGAACACCAGCAGGCCGAACAGCCCGAGCAGCCGGTCGGCCACCACCGTGGCCACCGCCGCCGGCTTCCGCCCCGGGTGCCCCTGGGCGATGAAGTACGCCTTCACGAAGTCCCCGCCGATCGCCCCCGGCAGGAACGTGTTGTAGAACGTGCCGACCATGCCCAGCCGCACCGCGTTCCGCAGGGTGAACGGCAGGTCGAGCGCCCGCACCAGCACGTACCAGCGGACGTACTGCACCGCCAGCACCCCCACCCACAGGGCGGCCACCAGGCCGTACAGGGCGTAATCGGGCTGCCGCTGGAGCAGGGACTTCAGCCCGGTGGCGGTGAGCTTGCCGTCGGCGTCGAACTTATCGTTCCAGTTCAGCCAGATGACGAGCGCGAGCAGGGCGAACGCGACCAGGTACTTGGCGACCCCGATCCACGACCGGGACTTGGCGGGCTGAGCGTCGGCGGTCACGCGGCGATCCTGAGCAGGGGGAATGCGGATATTGTCCCGGCCGGCAGGCGGCCGGCAACCGTAGCACGCGGGCGGCAACCGGTGAACCCCGACCGACCCGCGATCAGATTAGCGCGAACGAGTCGGCGATGGTTTTCAGCACGTCATCCGCCGGGAAGCTCTTCCGTTGGCTGACGTGGATGATGAACACCTGCTTGCCGTTGTGGGTGACGTAGAACACGTGGTGCTCGCCGTCGCGGGCCACCCGCTCCGTCTCCTCCTTGTCCCGCTCGGCGAAGAACCCGTTGTCACCGGGCTGGCTCATCAGGTGCGGCTTCTGCTTCAGCCGCACCTCCACCCCCGGCTTGCCGCCGAGCGTCACCGCCCGCTTGCCCACAACCTCGTACCGATCGTTCCCCGGTTGGGCGTCGTGTTCGTATGCCGCCAGCAGCTTCACCAGCCCGTCCGGGTCGGTACCGGGGTTGAACCCGGCCGGCACCGGCCGCGACCAAGCCCACACCTGCTGGTCGCTCCCCCCGTCGATGCCCGCCCAGCCGTAATGCCCGAGCTTCGCCCCGTCCTGGTTGTTGATCTTCACGTCCACCTTGCTGGTCATGCCGGGCAGGAACACGGCGAACCCGCCGGCCGGCTCCCGCACCGCGGTGTATCCGGCCGGGGCGGACGGGCCGAACACCCCGCCCGGCCCCTTCGGGTTGCCGCGGAACAGGACGAATAGCACGACCACCGCCACACCCAGGACCAGCAGCCCGCCGCCGATGGCGACGAACAGAATCACCGGCGGGCCGCCCTTCTTCCCCGCCGACTTCTTCCGCCGCGGGCGGTCGTCATCCTCGTCCTCGTCGTCATCATCCCGCCGCCGGGCCTTCCGCCGGGGCCGGTCGTCATCCTCGTCGTCTTCGTCCCGCCGGCGGGACTTCACCAGGCGGTCATCGTCCTCATCGTCCGTCACGGCGATGCCGGTGCCGCACTTCGGGCACTTCACCCGCTTGCCGACCGCCGAGTGCGGGGCGGTCACGCGGGCGTCACACGACGGGCAGTTGACGACGAGGGACACGACCGGACCTCCCGGGGAGCAGGGTGGGCATCTTATCCGCCGCCGGCGGTCGCGGGAGCGCCGGTTATAATCGGTCCCGGAGACCTCACCCCCCGGCCCCCTCTCCGAACCGGAGAGGGGGCCGGGGGGTGAGGTCGTGGGGCCTACACCGGCAAACTCACGTCGCGCCGTTCGCTATCACCCATCCCGATGTTGCCCGCCACCCTCCCCTACGGTTTGTAACTTAGCCAGGAATCGTTCCCGCCGAGACGACTGCCCATGACCGCCGAGATGAACCGCATCCGCGACAAGGTGTACGCCGGCCAGCGTTTGTCCTTCGACGACGGCATGACGCTGGAACTGCACGCCGACCTGCACACCCTGGGCGAACTCGCCAACTTCGTCCGCGAACAGAAGAACGGGAACGTCGCCTATTACAACGTGAACACGCACCTGAACCCGACCAACGTGTGCGTGTACCGCTGCCAGTTCTGCTCGTTCCGCGCCGACCTGAAGTCCCCGAAGGGGTACGTCATGTCGGACGAGCAGATCCTGGAGCGGGCGCGGGGGGCGGTCGGCCGCGGGGCGACCGAGCTGCACGTGGTCGGCGGGCTGCACCACCTGAAGCCGTTCGACTGGTACAAGCACATCCTGCAAATCATTCACGCCGAGTGCCCGACCCTGCACCTGAAGGCGTGGACGGCCGTCGAATGGGACTGGTTCCAGCGGCTGACCAAACGCCCGCTCCGCGACCTGATGCGGGAGATGATCGACGCCGGGCTGGGCAGCCTGCCGGGCGGCGGGGCCGAGATCTTCCACCCGGACGTTCGCGGGGTGCTGTGTGAGCACAAGGCGGACGCGAGCGAGTGGCTGAAGGTCCACCGCACCGCCCACGAACTCGGGCTGCGGTCGAACGCCACCATGCTGTACGGGTCGATCGAGAAGCCGGAGCACCGCATTGACCACCTGCTCAAGCTGCGGGAGTTGCAGGACGAGACCGGCGGGTTCCAGACGTTCATCCCGCTGGCGTTCCACCCGGAGAACAACCGGCTCAGCCACATCCCCAAGCCGTCGGGGCTAATGGACCTGCGGACGATGGCGATCAGCCGGCTGATGCTGGACAACTTCTCGCACGTGAAGGCGTACTGGGTGATGCTCGGGGTGAAGACGGCGCAGGTCGCCCTCAGCTACGGGGCGGACGACATCGACGGCACGGTGGTGGTCGAACTGATTTACCACGACGCCGGGTCGGACTCGCCGCAGGAGATGACGGTGGCCGCGCTACGGCGGCTGATCGAAGAGGCCGGCCGAGTGCCGGTCGAGCGCGACACGCTGTACAACGAGGTGGTGCGGAGCGTGCCCACCGAGAAGCAGTGGACGCCCGGGCGGAAGCTGAGTTTGGTGTAGTTCGTCTGGAACCGCCGGGGGGGGGCGGCCGCGGGGGGG
>CANJKY010000671.1 GCA_947474875.1 Gemmataceae bacterium | reverse complement strand
GTGCTGTCGTGGTCGCTGCTGAACGCGCTGGCGTGCGGGGCGCCGGTGCTCGGGTCGGACACCGCCCCGGTGCGGGAGGTGATCCGGCCCGGCGAGACCGGGTTGCTCACCGACTTCTTCGACACCGAGGCGATGGCCGACCGCGTGTGCGAGGTGTTGGACCGGCCGCAGGACTACCGGTACCTGGGGCGGAACGGGGTCGAGTTGGTGCGACGGGAATACGGGCTGGACGTGTGCCTGCCGCGGATGGTACAGCTTTACAAGGACGCCGCCTGCACCGAACGGGTTCAGGCCGGCAGCGAGTCGTAATGCGCGCTGAGCCGATCGCGGGGTTGGTGAGCCGGGTCGCGCTCCACTTTGCCAGCCCGACCGGCTCGTGTGTCGGAGCATCGGTCACCCGGACCGGGGCCGGCCTCTGGCGCGTCCGAGTCGGCTTGGCCGCCACCCCGCGGGTGGGGTATAGTCTCCGCCGCTTTCGCCCCGCCCGGCAGGACGGCCGACCGGGGCGAGCGGGAACGGACCTCGGAGGCGTCGGGCAGGATGCCAGACACACAGACAGTAGCTCTCGCCCCCCGCACCGGGGGCGCGGTCTCGCCGGCGAGCCCCCGTCAGGCCGCGGTCGGACCGCCCATCGTGCTCAGCTTCGACGTGGAGGAGCACGACCGCATTGAGGCGGCCGTCGGGCTGAGCGTGTCGGCCGGCCGCCGGCGGGAGTACGCGGACCGGATGGCGGCAGCCACCCACCGCCTGCTCGACCAACTGGCCGCGGCGGGTAACGTGTCGGCCACCTTCTACGTCGTCGGGCAGATCGCCGAAACCCACCCCAGGCTGGTGCGGGCGATCGCCGACGCCGGGCACGAGATCGGGTCGCACAGCCACTCGCACACCCGCGTCCACCGGCTCACCCCTCGCGCGTTCCGGGAGGATCTGAGGCGGAGTGTGGACGCCCTCCAACAGGTTACGGGCCGGCCGGTGTTCGGGTTCCGGGCGCCGACTTTTAGCGTCACCCGGGCGACGGACTGGGCGGTGGATGCGCTGATCGAGTCCGGGCTGCGGTACGACTCGTCCGTGTTTCCGGTGCGGCACGACCGGTACGGGGTGTCGGACGCCCCGCGGCACCCGTTCTGGCTGGAGGGGGAGGCCGGGCGGATCCTCGAACTGCCGCTACTCACCCTCCGGCTGATGGGCCGGAACGTGCCGGTGGCCGGCGGCGGGTACTTCCGCCTGTTCCCCCCGGCACTGATGCGAGCCGGCCTCCGCCAGCTCCCGGCCGACGCGGCGGTCGGGATGCTGTACTTCCACCCGTGGGAGTTCGACCCCGACCAGCCGCGGCTGCCGCTCGCCCGGGTGTCCCGGTGGCGGACGTACGTCGGCGTCGGGAAGACGACCGACCGGCTGAACGAGTTGCTCACCCGTTACCGGGGGCGGTTCCGGCGGGCGATCGACGTGGCTGAAGAGTTGGAAGACCAGGCGGACCGGCTCCCCCGGTTCCGCCTGGCGGTCGACCCCGCGGCGGTAATCAACTCGGTTTATTCGCCTTCCGCCGCTTGAGCGCGGCCAGTCCGACGGCCCCCAGCCCGATCAGTCCGCTGACGACGGTCGCCGGCTCGGGCACGCACTGCGGTCGCGGGTCGCACCCACACGGCGGCGGGGGCGACGGCGGCGGGGGAGGTGGGACCAGCGGCGGCGGGGGGGGGGCAACGGGCGGAGGGGAGACCGGCGGCGGGAGCGGGCTGATCGGCGACACCGGTGGTGGGGTGACGACCACATCCGACCCGTTCGGTACCGGCGGGAAGAACGCCTGCACCGGGGCACAATAGACGGTGACAGCCGCCCCGACGGCGGCCGCCGGGATCACCTTCGTGGCCAGGAATCGGACGACCATGTCCTGCTCCGATTGGTCGGGTCAGCGGGCCTTTACGTCCGTCTCATCGGGAGCGGTGGGTTCCCGGCTCCAGCCAAACCTGCTGGATCGCCCAGGCGTGGCTGGTTGTGCAGGTTCCCCGGACGGTGGCACACCCCGCACATCCCGGTCACAACCCGCAGTCGCTACCCGCCGCGGATCGAGCATAACGTAGTAATCCGGCGCACCCTGCAGTGTCAATGCCCAGTTCAGCCAAGGTGCCAGACCTTCCCATCTCCCGCCCCCGCCGGTCCGGTCGAAGAATGCTACCGACGGAGCGACGACCCGCCGCCATAGAGGGTCGTGCCAGGAGGGCAAAACATGCGCCGCATTCGCACGGCCGGGATCGGGTTGGCGTTAGCCGCTTCCAGCACCCCAGCACTCGCCCAGCCGCTGTCACCGGCCGCCACGCTCGGTCGTGCGGTGGCCGACGAACCCGCCCCCGTGACGGTCGTTCGAGGGGCGGCACCGGACGTCGTCGCTCAGCCGACCTCCGCGCTGTTCCCCCGCGGGTTGCTCCGCGCCCAGGCGACCCCGCCGGGCGGAACGCTACCCCCGCCCCGCCCGGCTGAGGGTCAGCCCAACATTACCGAGCAGCGGGGAAACCCTCCGGCCGCCGGCCAGACCCCTGGTGCGGGCGGTACCCCCGGCGCCACCGTGCCGTACGGGGTCGTGCCGCCACCCGCCTATCCGAATTACGTCGTACCGGGGTCCGGCGGGGTGGTGACAGGCCCGGTGCTGGTTCCGGCGTGTGACCCGGCCGGCAGTGGGATGGCGATTCCGGTATCGCCGTCCGCCCCGTCCGTCACCCCCGGCCAACCGGTGATGTCCCCGGCGGTGCGGCTCGATGACCCGTACCTGGCGCCGTACAACCCGCTGCTGCCGCGGGCGCGGAACGCGGTCGCCGGGCTGTTCACACAGCCGCTGCTCGCCGACCGTCTCACCTTGGGCGGCGAGTACCTGCTGTGGTTCGTTCGCGCCCAGGACACCCCGCCGCTGCTGTCCACCAGCAGCCCGCAGTACAACGGCATCCTCGGCACCGGCGACTCGCGGGTCATTTACGGCAACCAGGCGGTCACCGACACGCTGCACAGCGGGGCGCGGTTCTCGGCGGCGTACCGGCTGTCCAACCTGTGGGCGGCGGAGGGGAACGTGTGGTTCCTGGGGCGGAACGCCGGCGAGTTCGTGGCCAACTCGAACCAGTACCCGGTCATCGCCCGCCCGTTCTTCGACGTGAACAACAACCGGAACTCGGCCCAGTTGGTCGCCGCCCCGAACCTGGCCGTCGGGGCGGCGACGATCAACTACGACACCAGCCTGTGGGGGGCGGAGGCGAACCTGCGGCGGGCGTTCCTGTGCGGTCCCTGCTCGCACCTGGATCTGCTGGTCGGGT
>CANJKY010000670.1 GCA_947474875.1 Gemmataceae bacterium | reverse complement strand
TTGGCGGCGACCAAACTGCGGCTGACCGACAAGAAGATCCGGCAGTTGCTCCGCACCCTCCGCGGAGTGTCCGAGGCCGAGCGAACCGACCGGGTGACACTGGACGAACTGGTGGCGCAGCTGGGCGGCGAAGAGGTGGCCGAACGGGAGGTGGCGCTGTTCACCCTGCTGTACTGGGTGGAAGACCCGTCGACGCCGCCGAAGCCGGGGCTGATCTTCGACACCGCCGGGACGGCCGAGGTGCGGGCGGCGGGGGTGAAGGCGTGGGAGGCGCGGGTGAAAGAGCTGACGAACGGCAAGTGACACCTGACCGGCTCGCGGCGAACCGAGACCGTCACGCCCCGTTCCGCGACGGTCGCGGGCCGGTTTGCTGCTTGCCCGCGTTCACCTTCTCACACACCAGATCGACCACCTGTTCCAGCAGGTCGATGTATTCGGTGTTCAAAATCATCTTCACCTTCAGCGTCAGTTCCCGCCGCCGCTCGATGTTCTCCACGCAATGTTCCACCCCGAGTCGCTCCATCGCGCCGCCCGGCTCCTGCATCGCCAACAGGTCGGTGATCTCGTCCGCCCGGAACTCGGCCGCCCGCTCGGCGTTCCGCTCCAGCCACGCCACCAACTCCGGCAGGGTGGCGGACGAATGCAGCAGTTTGAGCGCCCCCTCGTCCGCCGGCGGCTTGCCGTGCATCCGCGGCAACAGCCGCTCCAGCGGCAGGGTGCGGAGTTCATTCACCGTCAACCCGAGTGCCGTTGCGCACGAACTGACCGTGGCATTCCGTAGCCGCCGCTGCGGGCCGGCGTGCAGGATCTGTCGCACCGTGTGCCGGTTCAAGCGGCAGGCTTTGGCGAAGTCCTCCTGGTTCCACCCCCGCTCCTCTACCAGCTTGGAAATCTTGAACGCCAGGTCCGCCGACCCGGTGTCCGGTCCCGTGGGCATCGTCGTCACTCGGAATGTGTGGTGAGGCAGGCCACCCGTTCGCCATCCTACACCCATCCCGGCCGTCATCCAGACCAGTGTGCGAAAATGGGCGATCCGGTCCGCAAGTGGTGACGGAATGAACGACACCCCGGCGGCGGAACGTCCGCTGCCGGGGTGTCGGTGGTTCACCGCACTCACTACTTCGGCGTGTTCGGCTTCGGCATAGCGTCCGGCGGCGGGGGCGCAGCCGGCGTCGGGTTGGCCGGCAGAACGGTACCGACAGCCGGGGCACACCCGGTCGGTATTGCGCCGCAGCCGACCGTACAGGCAGTGTGCGGAGCCGAGCAGGCGTCGCAGTGCTTGGAGCCGTGGAACTTCGCCCGCAGCCGGGCTAACAGCCCGCCCTTGTCGCACGGGTCGGCGCAGCTGGTGGTGAACCCGGTGAAGACCGGCGTGCCGCAGCACGGCGCGGGAGTCGGGGCCGGGGCGCAGCAGGGGGCCGGTGCCGGGGTACACGCCGGCGCGCAGGCCGTGTGGCACTTCGGCTTGTGGAACGAGGCGAGCCGGGCGCGAAGCCGGTCGAGCAGACCGGCCTTCTCACACGACGGCGCGCACGGTGCCGGGGCGGAGCACCCGCCACAGCCAGAGGGGACCCCGGCGATGGGTGCGGCCGTGACCACAGGAGCGGCCACGGGCGGCGCGGCCGCCGCGGGGACCGGGTCGGCCCCGGCCAGCAGGGCGGAACTGAGGAGTAACACAGTAGCGTTCACGCGAAGAACCTCCTCGGAGCAGGGTGCAGGAACCGTCGGTGTGATGAGGCCGAGTGTCGCCTCCCGAACCTGGGCTGGTTCCGCCACCGGCGAAGTGGCCGAACTTATCGGAGTGACATCGGCCGGGGTGGGCGGCGGGGTGATGGGCGGGTCGGCGAAAAGCGAAAATGGAGCGGCCGCCGGTCAGGTCGTGCTCGCCGGGCGAACGGGTCGTGATGTGCCGAATGTGCCGACCCGAATCTCAGCCGCCACATCACCGATTGACCTTGCCGTTGCCGGCGGTTGTCATCAATGTGGTGGGTTCCCGCCCCCGCCGAGGATTCCGGTTGCCCCCGCCCCGCAAGCAGTGGTGCCTGCACCCGCACGACGACCGGGCCGCCCGGAGTCTGGCCGCGGCGCTGAACACCAACGCCGTCGTCGCCCAACTGCTGCTCAACCGCGGCGTCGCCGACCCGCAGACGGCCAGGCTGTTCGTCGACTCGCCGCTGTCCGGCCTGCACCCACCGGCCCTGTTGCCCGGCGTGTCTGAGGCCGCCGCCCGGCTGGCCGCTGCCGTCCGCGACGGCAAGAGGATCTGCGTGTACGGCGACTATGACGTGGACGGCACCACCGGCACGGCCGTGCTGCTCGGCCTGCTCCAGCGGCTCGGGGCGGACGCCACCTTCTACGTCCCGCACCGGTTGGAAGAGGGGTACGGGCTGAACGCCGCGGCGGTCCGCGAACTGGCCGATCAGGGCGTGAAAGTGCTCGTCACCGTGGACTGCGGCATCGCCAGTCTGGACGAGGCGGAGGTGGCGAAGGAGGTCGGCATCGAACTGATCGTGACGGACCACCACGAGATGAAGGACCGGCTACCGGCCGCGGCGGTGCTGGTCCACCCGCGGCTGCCGGGGTCGGCGTACCCGTTCGCCGGGCTGTCCGGGTCGTGCGTGGCGTTCAAGCTGGCGTGGGCGGTCGGCCAGCGGGCGAGCGGCGGCGAGCGGGTGACGCCGGAACTGCGGGAGTACCTGCTGGACGCGATGGGGCTGGCCGCCCTCGGGCTGGTGGCCGACGTGGTGCCGCTGCGGGACGAGAACCGCATCTTCACCCGCCACGGGCTGACCCGGCTGGTCGCCCGGCCGAGCGTCGGCATCAAGGCGCTGCTCGACGAGGCGAAGCTGACCGACACGGTGAAGGCGGAGGACGTGAGCTTCAAACTCGGCCCGCGGATCAACGCCGCCGGCCGGCTCGGGTGCGCCCGGCTGGTGGTCGAACTGCTCACCACCACCAGCCCGCGGAAGGCCCAGGAGATCGCCCAGTTCCTGGAGAAGCAGAACAGCCAGCGGCAGGCGCTCGAGCGGAAGATCACCGCCGAGGCGAAGGAGATGGTGGAGGCGAGCGGGTTCGCCGACGCCCCGGCGCTGGTGCTCGGCTCGGCCGACTGGCACCAGGGGGTGGTGGGCATCGTGGCCGGGCGGTTGGCGGACCACTTCGGGAAGCCGGTGCTGCTGGCGGCGCTGAAGGAAATTTCCGATGGGCGTTCGAGGAAGAACCCACGCGCTCGTAAATTGCGGCATTGCCGCAGCAAACCCAGGCAAGCCCGTGCGGAATGTGGGAACATTCGTGGGGAC
>CANJKY010000669.1 GCA_947474875.1 Gemmataceae bacterium | reverse complement strand
GGGACGTTCCGGTACCCGTTGCCCCGACCTTGTTCGGGCGGGCGGGTGGGACGGATCGGAAAGGATGACATGGCCACCGCCGTTGAACCGACCACCGCGTCGGCCCCACAGCTCCCGCCCGCCCGCCCGGACGGGTCCATCCTGCCGGGTAGTCTGATCGGGGCGGTGATCGTCCTGGCGGGGGTGGCAGCCGCCGGGTACGTGTCCACCCAGTTGGTGTCGACCACCCTGCCGTACCACGAGGCGTTCCGACTGGCCGCGTTCGGGGTGGTGGCTGCCGCCGGCGTGTTCCTGGCCGGCAAGGTGGCCGGCATGAACCCGGTCCGCGGGGTGTCCGGCGGGATCATTCTGACCGTGTCTGCGGTGGTCGCTATCGCGTTCATCGTCCGCGCCTTCTTGATCAATCTGGAGGGCACGTCGTTCGGTCTGTACGTGGCCGCCGGGGTGCTCGCCCTGTGTCTGTTCGGCGTCTTCCGCATGCTCACGTCCGACACCGGCCGTGGGTGGGCGGTGGCCCTGGACGACCAGGGGTGGGCGTCGTTCCACAGCCACAAGCGGACCCAGGGGGTCCACGTCCGCCGGTACGTGATGATCGGCCTGCTGCTGGTCGGCGCCACCGGGGCGTGGGCCATCTACGAGCACCAGTCCCTCGGCGTCGGGGACGCGGTGTTCGCCGTCCCGTTCACCGACCTGCGGGTGCCGCTGCTGCCGGCCCGCGAGTTGGTGGTGCCCGCCCTGATCGCCCTGGCCACCCTGTGGGTGGCGTGGCGGGCGGTGAACATGCCGACGTTCGCCGACTTTTTGATCGCCACCGAGGCGGAGATGAACAAGGTGTCGTGGACCAGCCGCAAGAAGCTGATCCAGGACACCATCGTGGTGCTGGTGACGGTGGTCCTGCTCACCCTGTTCCTGCTGGTCATCGACCTGTTCTGGGGGTGGCTGCTCAGCCGGTCGTTCGTCGGCGTGCTGCCGTCCCAGGAGGCCAAAGACCGGCAGATGCAGGTGGAGAAACTGAGCTGGTAACCCCCGCCCCTTCGCCCACCCGAGCGGTCTCATCATGAGCGACGACACCCCTGCCCCGCCGGCCGACGCCCCGGCCTCAGAAACCCCGGTCGAATCGGCCGAGCCGGCCGCCACTGCGGTGGCCGAGCCGGAGCCGGAAACGGTCGCGGCGGAACCCCCTGCGGAAGAGGCGGCGGAGGAAACCCCGGTTCCCACCGCCGAGCCGCCGGCCGAGGCGAGCAAGAAGAAGTGGTACGTGGTGAAGGTGGCCAGCGGGCGGGAGGAGTCGATCAAGGCGGCCATCGAGCGGATGGTGAAGATCGAGGGGCTGGAGGAGTTCCTCGGGCAGATCGTCATCCCGGTCGAGCGGGTGACGGAAGTGAAGAAGGTGAAGGAGACGAAGAACGGCGAGAAGATCACCCGCGAGAAGCGGGTGGTGAAGGAGAAGAAGAAGTTCCCCGGGTACCTGATGGCCGAGGTGGAGTGGAATCCGGACATCCAGACGCTGTTCCGCGACACGTCCGGGGTGGGCGACTTCGTCGGCAGCACCGGGCCGGGCAAGGAGCCGGCGCCGATGAGCCCGCGGGACGTGCAGGCCATGCTGTATGGCATGCTGCCCGAGGACCAGAAGGGGAGCGTGAAGGCGGCCGGGCCGGAGAAGGTGAAGCTGGACTTCGAGCAGGGGGACAAGGTCCGCATCCGCGAGGGGGCGTTCGCCACCTTCGAGGGGGACGTGAAGCTGATCACCATGCCGAAGGAGGCCGGCGAGACGCCGAAGGTGACGGTGGTGGTGAAGGTGTTCGGCCGGGATGTGGACGTGGTGCTCGAGTACTGGCAGGTGGACAAGGTGTAGGCAGGCGATCCCTCAGGCGGTCTGCCCCGTGGTTTTCGATTCGGTTCACCAAAAAAACTCACCGGCCCCTTTCCAGCGGCGAGAACCCCGCTAGAATCACAACCTTTCACCCCTCTCCGAACGCGGAGGGGGGCGTTCGTTTGCGGTGCCGGTATTCCCCGCCCCCGCCGGGGCGACAGCAGGTGCAGTCATGGCGAAGCAGGTGACGGCGCAGGTGAAGCTCCAGTGCCCGGGCGGGTCGGCGACCCCGGCCCCGCCGGTCGGCCCGGCCCTCGGCCAGCACGGGGTGAACATCGGCCAGTTCGTCAAGCAGTTCAACGACCGCACCAACGCCCCGGACCTGAAGGGGCTGATGCTGCCGGTCATCATCACCGTGTACTCGGACCGCAGCTTCGAGTTCAAAATCAAGTCCCCGCCGGCCGCCGTGCTGATCAAGCTGGCGTGCAAGATCCCGGCCGGGAAGAAGCAGGGCAAGGAAGTGATCCCCGCCGACGCCAAGAAGCAGGGCAAGTATAAAGGGTTCACCATCACCCAGGCGCAACTCAAAGAGATTGCGTCCAAGAAGTTGACCGATCTGAACGCCCGCGACGTGGACCACGCCGCCCGCATCATCGCCGGCTCCGCCCGGAGCATGGGGATCAGCGTGGTGGATTGAATCGGGTGAGCCGCGACCGCCAGGGAGCGGGGTGATTAAGACCCCGCTCCCTGGCGGTCGCGGCTCGCAGAACTAACCTCCCGCACCCCTCGCGTACCGCGAAGGGGGAGGGGCCAACTCCCTGCGAGTCGGCCCCGTTATCCGGAGTGACCGAGAATGGCCAAAGAGAATGAGGCGGTGCCGGGCGAACAACCGCCGGCCGCCGCTCCCGTCGTTCCGCCGCCGGCCGCACCGTCGGCCCCCGCCCCCACGTCGGCCGACGCGGCCGACGCCCCCAAGAAGAAGAAGAAGCCCGGGGTCGCCCCGCGGCGGGGGAAGAAGCTCCGCAGCCACCTGCGGAACATCGAGAAGAAGGTCGGCGACGCCGGTACCCCGAACCTGAAGGCGGCCGTCACCCTCCTGAAACAGGTGAAGCGGGCCAAGTTCGACGAGACGGTCGAGCTGCACATCAACCTGGGCATCGACCCGAGCCAGTCCGACCAGGCGGTGCGGGGCACCGTCAGCCTGCCGCACGGCATCGGCAAGAGCGTGCGGGTGGCGGTGTTCTGCCAGGGAGACAAGATCGCCCAGGCGAAAGCGGCCGGGGCGGATGTGGCCGGCGGGGCGGACCTGGTGGACAAGGTTCAGAAGGAGAACTTCCTCGACTTCGACGTGGCCATCACCACCCAGGACATGATGCCGCAGGTGGCGAAGCTCGGGAAGGTGCTCGGCCCCCGTGGCCTGATGCCCACCCCGAAGGCGGGCACGGTGGTGCCGGCGTCCGCCGACATCGCGGCGGTGGTGAAGGAG
>CANJKY010000668.1 GCA_947474875.1 Gemmataceae bacterium | reverse complement strand
GGCCGTACAATTCCGGCACCCGCACTGCCGCGAGCCTGCCGATGCCCGTCCGGGTTTCCTGCCCGTTCTGCAACACCCCGTTCGATCTGCCCGCCGTCCCGCCGTCCGGCCGCACCGTCTGCCCGCGGTGCGGGGAGAGCGTGCCGGTGTCATCGTCCGCCGAGACGACCGACGCCCCGGCCTCGGTCGTCGTCCCCGGCTCGACGGCTTCACCCGCCAACTCCGGCGTTCCGCTCGCCGCCATCTCACTCGGTCTGACCGCGCTCGTCGCCGTAGCGGCCGGCGTGTGGTGGTTCACCCGCCCCCCGGCACCCGGACCGACGACCGCGGCGACCAAGCCCGATCGACCGGCAGCCACCGTGCCGCCACTCGCCGTGCCGGTGCTCAAATACCTGCCACGGGACTCGCAGATCGTCGTCGCCGTGCAGCCGCAGCAGGTGGTGCAGTACGCCGCCCGCACCGGCCGCCCGGCCGACCAACTGTTCGGGCAACTCGGCCTGCCGAAGTCGCTGCTCGACAAGCTGTCCGCCGCCGGGTTCCCACCCGAATCCCTCGACCACATCGCCGTCGGGGCGAACGTGACCGACCTCGCCAGCCTGGGGGTGACGTTCGTCGTGTCCGTCCGCACGCCGATCGACGAGGACCGGCTCCGCCGCGACCTGAAGGCGACGGTGAACCCGGACAAGCGGGACCACTGGAAGGCCGATCTTGGCGGGGTGCCGGTCCACGTCACGCGGGACGACCGCACCCTGCTGTTCGCCTGGAAGGAGGCGGACCTGGGCGGGGCGAAGGCGCCGTCCGCCGGGTTCGCCGACCTGCGGCCGGGGGTGAAGGAGTCGGTCGAGAAGCTGAGCGTGTCGTCGTTCGCGTGGATCGCCACCGATTCGACCGACTGGGCGAAGGTGAAGGGGGTGGAGGCGATCGCCGGGCTGAGCGGGCAGAAGGACTTGCCGAAGCGGTTGGACGGGGTGCGGGCGGCGGTGGTCGGGCTGTCGTTCGAGCCGACGGTGACGCTGAGCGTGCGGGTGCGGTTGGCCGATGCGGGGAAGGCGAAGGAACTGGCGGCGGCAATGGGCGAGCGGTTCCGGGAGGCGAAGGGCGAGGCGAAGGCAACGGGCGAGTGGGCCGAGGCGACGATCCCGTTCGACCCGCCCGGCGACGCCCTGGCCACGCTGCGGAAGGCGCTGGAGAAGTAGGTGCCGCTTCCTGGGAGCGCGGACCTCCGGTCCGCTCTCGAATGCGGGCGGGACGCCCGCGCTCCCAGGGTGCCGCTCGGCTCGCGGCTATTTGATCGGCGTGCCGCTGACGACGATCAGCTTCTTCGACCCGCCGGCGGGGACGGTGCTGGTCTTCTCCGTCTCGTAGGCGGTCCCGCTCAGCGTCCACCGCGCCTTGACGGCGAACGTGTGTTCGCTGCCGAGCTTGATCGGCGGGGACGGGATGTCCCGCTCGGCGGTCGCCGGGCCGTCCAACTTCGCCCCGTTCACCCACACGTCGGCCGGGGCGGGGAACTGCACCTTCAGCACCGCCGGCACCTCGGCCGCGGCCAGCGCCAGGTTGTCCTGCACCTCGCCTCGGCTCACCGCCGGCACGACCACCACCGGGGCCGGGTTCACGTTCACCACCACCTGGGGGGCGTTCCACCCCCAGCCGGAGGAGTACCACGGGTACCAGATGACGCCGGGGATGGGGTACAGGCCGGGCAGAGGTGGGAACGGGCGGCCGGGCAGCGGGGGAATCGACCCCGGCGAGCCGGGTGGGATGACCGGTGGCCGGTACGGGGTAACGATCCCCTGGGCGAGAGCGAGTGACGGCAGCAGGAACAGGGCGACGGCGGCAGTGCGGAACACGGTGCGGCCCTCGAAAAGTGATACCGCCATCATACCCGGCCGCGCCGCTCACCGCACGGCGGCCGGGTCGAAGTGCGGGTTCTCGATCACCCCGAACACGTTGCCGAACGGGTCGTCAAACTCAGCCACCCGGATGCCCTCGCCCACGTCCTGGATCGGCCCGCGGGGCTTGGCCCCGAGTTCGACCAGCCGGGCGGAGGCGGCGGCCGCGTCCGGCACGCCCCAGTACGCCACCGTCCCGCCGGCCCCAGGTGTGCCGTCCGGCACCAGCCCGAGTTCGAACCCGCCGACGTTGAACCCGACGTAGAACGGCTGGTCGAAGTACGGCCCGTGCCCGACCACCGTCGTGTACCACGCCTTCGCGGCGGTCAGGTCCGGGGTGTGGTAGACGACGGTCCGCAGCCCGAGGATCATGGCGAACTCCGTGGGTTACTTGCCGGCCTTCACGAACTTGCGGTACTCGTCGTCTGACATGAGCTGCACCCCGGCCTGTTTGGCGTCGGTGGCCAGTTCGGTGAACGCGATGGTGTTCGGCCCGGCCTCCCGCCCGAACTCGTACACCAGCACCACCGCCCCCTTCGCCGCCTTTTTCCGCTCGCCCACCGCCGCCAGCACCGCCCCGCGGTCGGCCGGCTCGCCCGCCTCGCCCAGCCGGTAAAACTTGTCGCTCCCCTTCTCCACCTCGGTGCCGGCTAGCACCCGCACCCGCACCGCCTCGACCTCCACTTTCGCAACCGGTTCATTCGGGTCGGTCGGCTTCGTGGCCGGGCCGGCGGTTGCCGGCGAACCCGTGGTCGGCGTCCGGTCCGGCCCGCCGCTGCCCCCGCCCCCGACGCCGAGGCCGCCGCCGAACACCAGCAGCGCCACCAGCACGGCGGCCAGCAGCCCACACAGGATGCGTACCGCCTTGTGCAGTTCGTGAGGCGACTGGCGGTGGATGACCAGTTTGTCGAACCCGACGGCGGCCAAGGCGCCGAACAGGTAACCGGCGACGAACCCGCCGGCCACGATCAGACAGTTGGTGGCGAATTTACTGATCTGCTCCCCGCTGAAGTCGAACACGGCTGGCCTCCCTGTGGGGTTCGAGGCGATTGTACCCGACCGAGCGTGGAAAATCCGCGCCGCGCAACCGTATATTTTCACACGAATTACGCGCGAAATAGCAATCCCGGCCGACACCCAAGCTTTTCACCGGCCGGCCATTCGGGTAAGAATGGGGGAGGCCCGGACGGGCCTGAAGTCACTCGACTTCCGTTCACCCGCACGCACGCGGGAGCCAGGTGAAGGTTCCCTCCATGGCGCGCCCCAGCGCCGAGCCGACGGTCAGCGCTCCCCCCGTCACCCCCGGCAAGTCGCGCCGCTCCGACCGCTTCCTGGCCGCCGTGCAACCGGCGGCCCGGGTGGTCTTCGTATCTCACCTCCAACCCGACCCGGACAGCCTGGGCAGCATG
>CANJKY010000667.1 GCA_947474875.1 Gemmataceae bacterium | reverse complement strand
CTACGGCCGGGCCATCCTGCGGGACGGCGGGCACGGCAACAGTCGGCCGGACCCGCTCTCGAACATCCGCCGCGACCTGTTGGAGGAGCGGACGGGGGTGGGGATGGAGTTGGAGCCGGTCGCGTTCCCCGGGCGGAGGACGGCACACCACATCCTCGGCTGGCGGTTGACGGCCGAGGAGTTTCTGGACTGGGCCGGGTTCCTGTGCGCGGACGGGGAACTGACCGCGAACCAACTCGACCTGCTGGCCCACATCGCCTACTGCACCCGCGGGGAAGGCGACTGGTGCCGGGCGTTCGGCACCCACGGGGAGGAGTGCCGGCCGCTCGGCGACAACCTGCTGAGGCGGATTCAGGATGACATCGTGCGGGTGTCGGACGAGCTGCGCATCGAGGTGCGGACCGTCGGGCGGGCCGGGACGTTCCGGGAGTCGCTGAACGACGTGTCCGGGTGGCTGGCGGCGGCGGAGGCCGCGTCCCGGTCGCAGTTGATGGGCCAACCCGAGGCAGACATGCCCCCGTACCCGGTCCCTCTTCCCCGTTCCGAAGTGGCGGTCGCCGCCGTACTCGAACTGGTCCGCGAATTTCGAGAGGGGTTGGGGCTGTTGGAGGCGGTGCAGCAGGCGGACGCCGCCCACTTCCCGACCGCCTGCCGGGGGTGGTTGGGGTGGCTCGACCGGGCGGTCGTGCGGCTCGTGCGCTCGACGGGTGGTGGGGAGGACAATCTCGGCAGTGCGGGGTTGCAGGAGCTGTACCGTGACGAGGTGCGGCGGCACCCGGTGTGCCCGCGGACGGCGGGGTTCGCCGCGGTGCGGGCGACGCTCGGTGAGAACGCCGAACGGCAGGTGCGGGCGCTGACCGACCGCGGGACGGACCTGCGGCCGACCCCGGACGCGGGGCCGGAGCAGTTGACCCGCCCGACCGGCGAGCCGGGGCGGAGCATCCGGGTGGTGCTTCAGTGGTACCGGGAGGTCGTCAACCTGTTGGAGTCCGAACTGGTCGCTCGCGGGCTGTGGGCACCAGAAGGCCAGGGGATACCCGGTTCGGATCCTACAACCGGGTCGTCGTCCGGACCGACGGAGGCGTCGCACACATTTTCCGGGCGGGTTTCGGGTGGGGGGGTGGGGGTCGAGGAGGAGCAACCGCCGTCCCCCGGTCAGCCGAGCGCAGAGAGACGGCCGGCGGGCGAGGCGCCGGTGGACGCCAAACCGACACCCACCCCAATCAAAGTGCCCCAGGAACCGCCGGAGGCGGTGAAGCCGGAATGGGATGCTGAGAACCGTGTGCTGCGGTTTCGGGATTGGGAAAAGCGTTACAGGATGAGTGCTAAGAACCAGGTTCGTGTGCTTGGCTGCTTCCAGAAGGCCGGATGGCCGCGCCGGATCGACAACCCCTTCGCTCGGGTGAGCTTAAACATTACAGTCCGCGACTTGAACGATTCGCTCGGCGGGGATCGACCGATCACATTCGAGATGGACGGCACCGGGAAGGGCGTCGAGTGGCGGGTCGTCGAACCTGCCGAGAATCTCTCGTAGTTCGTCTCGTAGTTGCTCTCGTAGAAGTCCACGGGCGGGTGGTCAGTATTCCGGGGACGACCTCGTTGTCCCCGGAGACCCCTATGTCCGCCCTGACCGCCCCGAACCAGTCCCCACCGCTCCCGGGGGCCGAGTTCATCACCGGGGCTGAGGCCGAAAAGTATTCGACCCTGAGCCTCAAGACGCTCCAACGGCGTCAGGCGAACGGCTGCGACACCGGCCTGCGGAAGCACGGCCGCCGGATCGTGTTCCACGTCGAGACGCTCCGCAAGTTCCTGTCCGCCACCAAATAACCCGCTCACCCCGCCCCGGTAACGCGGGCGGGCCGGCACCCCTCACGCCATGAGAGGCCGGCCCGCCACGGTGACGCCGGGGCGTCACGGAGAACACGATCATGATGAAGGAGACCTCCCCGCCGGTCAAGGGCGGCAAACCCACTCTGATTGTGGAGGCCGCCTTGCTGTACGCCCGGCACGGAGTGCGGGTCATCCGCCTGCACCATCCGACGCCGGACGGCAACTGTAGCTGCGGCGACCCCGGGCACCGAGCGGACGCACCCAAGACCAGTTGCGGCAAGCACCCGAGCCTGGGGAACGGGTGGCCGAAGCAGGCCACCACCGACCCGGCTGTTATCACCCGCTGGTTCACCGAACGGCCGGATGACAACGTGGGGGCGCTGCTGTCAGCGGAGGCGGGGATCGCCGCCATCGACATCGACAGCGCCGCCGGGGAGACGCTGCTCGCAGCGATGAGCGGCGGGGACCTGCCGCCGACCTGGGAGTTTCGGAGCGGCAAAGGGCGGCGGCTGATGTACCGCATCCCGGACGGGGTGAAACCGAGGACGGTGGTGATCAAGGACGCGGCCGGGGAGGAGGCGGTGCGGCTGATGGGCGGGGCGAACAGCCAGACGGTGATGCCGCCCAGTTTGCACTACTCCGGGGTGCGGTACGAGTGGGTGGACGGCCGCGACCCGGCGGCGGTCGGGCTGGCCGCCATGCCCGCCTGGATGGCCGGCGAGATGGGCCGGCCGGAGAAGCCGCCGCCCGCGTCCGAGCCGGCCGCCGCCAGCGCCCACCTGCCGGGGGCGGAGTACAACCGTCGCGGGTCGTGGGACGACCTGCTGGCCGAACACGGGTTCAGGCCGGCCGGCGGGCGGGACGGGGTGCGGTACTTCACCCGGCCGGGCAAGGCGGGCGGGGTGTCGGTGACGCTCGG
Organism: Gemmataceae bacterium; assembly: GCA_947474875.1. Lineage (GTDB taxonomy): Bacteria > Planctomycetota > Planctomycetia > Gemmatales > Gemmataceae > JALHQU01. The sequence continues at coordinate 553 of CANJKY010000667.1, read as the reverse complement.
GCACGCCAAGACGCGGGACGGGCGGGCGGCGCTGTACGTGTTCTCCGGCTCCATCCCGGAGCTGCCGGCGGGCAAGAGCTACGACCTGTTCGGCGCGTACACCCGCCTCACGCACGGCGGCAACTTCGCCGCCGCATCCGAGGCCCTGGAAACGGACGGACACGGCACCCCGCGGGCGGCGGTCGTGGGGACCGTCACCGCCACGCCGCAACCGGCCCTCGGGTGGTCCGACCCGGTGCCGCTCACCCCGGCGTTCGACCCGCCGCCGTTCCCGGTGGACGTGCTGCCAGACTGGATGCGGAAGTACGCCGAGGCGGTGGCCGAGGAGAAGCAGGTGCCGGTGGACCTGCCGGCGCTGCTCATCCTGGGGGCGACCGCCGCCGGCATCGCCCGCAAGGTGACGGTCAGCCCGTGGCCGGGGTGGACCCAAGAACCGACCAACCTGTTCGTCCTGTGCGCCCTGCCTCCGGGCGAGCGAAAGAGCCAGACGTTCGCCGCCGTGTTCGCCCCGGTGGCCGCGCTCGAGGCCGACCTGCGGCGGCGGGAGGAGCCG
>CANJKY010000666.1 GCA_947474875.1 Gemmataceae bacterium | reverse complement strand
GAGCAGAAGAAGCAGAAGGAGGCCGAGGACCAATCGAAGAAGGACAAAGACAAGGCGAAGGCCCCGCCCGCGCCGGCGTTCAGCGCGCGGGCGAAGCTGGTGGAGGTGGCGCTGCGGCCGAAGGAGTCCGAGTTCTTCGCCCGCAACATCGTCAACCGACTGTGGCACCGATTCCTGGGGTACGGCCTCGTCAACCCGCTCGACCAGATGCACTCCGAGAACCCGGCATCACATCCGGAGTTGCTGAACGAGTTGGCGTCAGACCTGCGCGGCCACGCGTACGACCTGCGGCGGCTGGTCCGCGGGGTGGTGATGAGCCAGACGTACAGCCGGGCCAGCCGGTACGACAGCGAGTCGCACCCGGAGGCGAACTCGTTCGCCGTCGGCCGGCTGAAGCCGCTCACCCCGGCGCAACTGGCGACCTCGCTGAAGATCGCCACCACCGACCCGAAACAGTTCGACGCCAAGCCGGACGAGGTGGAGAAGAAGCTGGAGCAGATGGAGAACGCCGCCCGCGGGTTCGCCAACTCCATCGCCCAGCCGACCGACAACTTCCAGATCGGGGTGAGCGAGGCGCTGCTGTTCAGCAACGGTGACCGGGTGATGAAGGAGTTCCTGACCGACTCCGGCGGTACGCTACTCGGCCGGTTGAAGGACGAGAAAGACCCGGGGGCGGTGGCGAACGCGCTGGTGCGGAACGTGCTCGGACGGCCGGCGACGGCCGCCGAGGAGACGGCGCTGACGGAATACATGACGAAGCGGGCCGACCGCCCGGCCGAGGCCCGCAAGCAGGTGCTGTGGGCGCTACTGACGTGCCCGGAGTTCCGGTTCAACCACTAATCCAAGAAGCCGCCGGGTAGCCACCCGTCGGCGTTCGTGGAGACACTTATGTCCCGTTCGTTCTTCTGCCGGTCCGCCGACCACGCCGTCAGCCGCCGCGGGTTCCTCGGGGCCGCCGCCGCCGGGGCCGCCGCGTTCGCCGACATGACCGGGCTGAACGTGCTGTCGTCTCCGGCGCTGGCCGGCGAATTGAAGAAGAAGCAGAAGCGGGTGATCCTGCTCTGGCTAGCTGGCGGGGCATCGCAACTCGAAACGTGGGACCCGAAGCCCGGCGCCAGCACCGGCGGGCCATTCCGTAGCATCGCCACGGACGTGCCCGGCCTGCACATCTCCGAACTCATGCCGCAGATGGCGAAACGGATGAACACCACCACGGTGATCCGCGGGCTGAACACGAAGAACGGCGACCACGGCAGTGGGGCGAAGATCATGATGCGGGGGCGGGCGGACGTGGGCGGCGTCCGCTACCCGGACCTGGGGGCGGTGCTGGCCCGCGAGATGGGCCGGGCGGACAGCAAAGTGCCCGACTACGTCTCCTTCTACACCCAGACGGAGGGCCGCGGGTTCGCCCCCGGCGACAGCGGGTTCCTCGGCTCGCGGTTCGCCCCGATGGAACTGACCACGAACAACACCCCCGAGTTCATCCGCAAGCTCGACGGCGTGAGCGAACTCGACCACCAGCAGCGGGCCGACCTGCGGGAACTGCTCGGCAAGCAGTTCGCCGCCGGCCGACAGTCGGACACGCTGGGCAGCCACAACCAGGCGTACCAGCGGGTGCGGGGGATCATGGCCTCTGAGAAGCTGTTCGACGTGACGCAGGAGCCGCAGAAGGTGCGGGACAAGTACGGCCCGACGCAGTTCGGCGAGCAGGCGCTCATCGCTCGCCGGCTGGTGGAGGCCGGGGTGCCGTTCGTGCGGGTGGCTCGCGCGTGGTGGGACAGCCACGGGCAGAACTTCGAGACGCACCAGGAAATGGTGCCGGAACTGGATCACGTCATGGCGACGCTGATCGACGACCTGAAGGAGCGGGGCCTGCTCGACGACGTGATGGTGCTGACGCTGGCCGAATTCGGCCGCACGCCGGGCATCAACGCCAGCCTCGGCCGCGACCACTTCGCGTCGGCGTGGAGCATGACCATGACCGGCGGCGGGGCATTGGGCGGGGCGGTGTGGGGCAAGACGGACGCCAAGGGGGACAAGGTGATCGACCAGGAGGTGAACGCCGGCACCCTGTTCGCCACCATCTACGAGTGCCTGGGCATCAAGCACGACAAGAACTACTACGTCGGCAGCCGGCCCATCCCGCTCGTCGATCCGGGGTTCGAGCCGATCACAGAACTGGTGGGGTAACCGAACCAAGCCGACGGGTCGCTACCCGTCGGCGTTCTCCGAGTACACATCCAATGAAAGCCCCCAACCCGGACACACTGAAGCTGGTGAAGGAACACGGCCGGCAGCCGATCACGTTCGCCCTCGCCCGTGTGCCCGGCACCGACCGGGTGTTCCTCGGCTCGTCCGACTTCGCCGTATCCGAGGGCGACCTGTCCGCCGCCAAGTTCGAGGCGAAGGAGCTTTACAAACACGACAGCTACGTCACCACCGTGACCTTGGCCGGGAAAGTGCTGGTGTCCGGCGGGTACGACGGCCGGCTGGTGTGGTGGGACACCGAAAAGAAGGAGAAGGTGCGGTCGGTCGACTCCGCCCACGCCAGGTGGATCCGGCAGGCCCGCACCTCACCGGACGGCAAGTTCGTCGTCAGCGTGGCCGACGACATGGTGGCGAGGGTGTGGGATGCCGCCACCGGCCAACTCGTCCGCGAGTTGAGGGGGCACGCCGAGAAGACGCCGCAGCACTTTCCGTCGATGCTGTACACCCTCGCCTTCTCGCCCGACGGCCGGCACCTCGCCACCGGTGACAAGGTCGGGCACGTCGTCGTGTGGGAGACCGCCAGCGGCAAGAAGGCGGCCGAACTGGACGCCCCGGTCATGTACACGTGGGACGTGAAGCAGCGGCTGCACAGCATCGGTGGCATCCGCTCACTGGCGTTCAGCCCGGACGGCAAGAGCCTGGCCGTCGGCGGCATGGGCAAGGTCGGGAACATCGACCACCTGGAGGGGAACGCCCGCGTCGAGGTGTTCGACTGGGCGACCGGGAAGCAGACAGCCGAGTTCCCGGACAACAAGTTCAAGGGGCTGGTGACGCAACTGCGGTGGGCGCCGGACGGGTCGTGGCTGCTCGGGGCCGGCGGGGCGAACGACGGGGTCGTGTGCTTCTACGACGTCGCGGCGAAGAAGGTGCTGAAGGGGGAGAAGGTGGCCGCCCACGTCCACGACGTGTGGCTGAGTGACGACGCGGCGTCGCTGGTGACCGCCGGGCACAACAAGGTGGGGGTGTACAAACTGGGGTAGTCGGAGAGTGGTAGGCACACTCCGTGTGCCGTTCCGGATGACGGCACACGGAGTG
>CANJKY010000665.1 GCA_947474875.1 Gemmataceae bacterium | reverse complement strand
GACCGCCTCGGTCCACACCTTTTTCCCCGCCATGTCCACCGCGTGAAGCGTGATCGCCGCCCCGTCCCAGAACGCGGCGTACACCCGCTCGCCGTCCGAACACGGGGTGCCGGACGCCAGGGAGTTCTTCTTGTGCGTGCCGGCCGGCTTGCCCGCGGCGGTGTACGTCCACACCTCGCTGCCGTCCTTCCCGCTCAGGCACACGAGCATCCGGCCCGACCCGTCCTCGGTCGCGGCTTGCAGGTACACCCGGTCGCCGACGACGATCGGCGAGCCGTTCCCGACGCCCGGCAGCTTCGCCTTCCACGCCACGTCCGTCTTCAGGTCGAACTGGGTGGGCACGCTGCCCTCGACCACCCCGGTGCCGTTCGGCCCGCGGAACCGCGGCCAGTCGGCGGCCACCGCAGGGAGGGCGATGAGGAGTGCGAGCAGACAGAGACGAGCAGAGACGGACATGATTGGCCTCGCAGGTGGGTGCAATGAGGGTATCGCCGGGCGAGCGGCGGGGCAAAGGGGAAAGCCGAATCCGCCCCTTCCCCCGCCGCCGGTCTTGTGGTCGAATATCACTTCCCACCCCGCCCGCACGTCCGCCGGAGATGTCGCCGATGCCGGTCCGCCTGTTCGCCATCCTGCTGCTGCTCACGTCCTCCGCTCTGGCCGAAGACTGGCCGGGGTGGCGCGGCCCGCGGCGGGACGGCACCGCCGACTCGTCCGACTACCCGGTGAAGTGGTCCGGCACCGAGAACGTGAAGTGGAAGACGGCCATTCCCGGCACCGGGCACTCGTCGCCGGTCGTCAGCCGCGGGAAGGTGTTCGTCACCACCTGTCTGGATAAACCGGACGCGGACGGCAAGCGGATGCGGCAGTTCGTGTGCCTGGACCGGGCGACCGGCAAGATCGAGTGGGCGACGGACGTGCTGGCGGCCAGGCTGGAAGAGAAGCACGCGCTGAACAGCTTCGCCAGCAGCACCCCTGTTACGGACGGCGAGCGGGTGTACGTGCCGTTCCTCGACGCCCCGGCCTTGCGGGTGTACTGCTTCGATTTCGCCGGCCAGAAGGTGTGGGAGAAGTCGCCCGGCGAGTTCCACTCGAAGCACGGGTTCTGTTCGTCCCCGCTGCTGCACGGCGACCTGCTGATCGTGAACGCCGACCAGGATCCGGAGCCGAACGGCACCGCGTATCTGGTGGCGTTCGACAAGAAGACCGGTGACGAGAAGTGGCGGACGGAGCGGCCGAACCGCCTGCGGTCGTACTGCCCGCCGGTGCTGGTCGAGGTGGGCGGTAAGCCGCAGGTGGTGCTCACCGGGTCGAAGTGCGTGGCCGCGTTCGACCCGGACACCGGCAAGCAGCTCTGGATCGTGAACGGGCCGACCGAGCAGTTCGTGTCAAGCGTGGTGTACCACGCCGGGGTGCTGTTCCTGACCGCCGGATTCCCGGACCGCTGGGTGATGGCCATCGACCCGACCGGCACCGGGGACGTGACGAAGACACACGTCAAGTGGAGCAAGAAGAACGACGGCGGGTACGTGCCCAGCCCGGTGGCGACCGGCGGGAAGGCGTTCGTGGTGACGGACGAGGGGGTGGGCAGTTGCTGGGATCTGAAGACCGGGAAGATGCACTGGAAGGAGCGGATCGGCAAGCACTTCAGCGGTAGCGGGGTGACGGCCGGCGGGCGGGTGTACTTCACCGACGACGACGGGGTGACGGCGGTGCTGGCCGCGTCGGACGCGTTCGAGGTGCTGGCGAAGAACACGCTCGGCGAGCGGTGCTTCAGCTCGCCGGCGTTCTCGGACGGCGACATCTTCCTCCGCGGCGAGAAGCACCTGTTCTGCGTGAGCGGGAAGAAGTGACACCGCGTGGTCACTCGCCGTCCGCCCGACCCCGGCGGAGCGGCTGTACCTTCCCGTAGGTGAGCGTCCGCCACAGCCACTCCAGCGGGCCGAACCGGAACCGGCGGAGCCACAGGACGCTGACGCCCACCTGGGCGGCGAAGATGCCGGCGGCGACCGCGAGTTGGGCCGGCGGGGGGACCAGCGGGCCGAGCCGGAACCCCCACCGTGCGAACAGCACCGAGCAGGCGAGCGACTGCGTCAGGTAGTTGGTGAGCGCCATCCGGCCGACGGCGGCGAGCGGGGCCAGCCACCACCCGCCGCGGCGGGCGAGGAGCAGGAACTCGGCGGCGTACCCGGCGGCGAGCACCGGTCCGGCAACCGCCTGGTTGAAGAACAGGGCGGCCAGCCCGGACACCGCCGGCAGGGTGAACGCCGCCAGCGTCACCAGCCCGCTCAGCGTCAGCCCGACGCCCAGCCCCCACCGGCGCACCCGCTTCAACAGCCGGTCGTCCGGGTCGGTCAGCACGCCCCGTTTCCCGGTGTACAACCCGAGCAGGAACATCGCCAGCACGGTCGGGATGCGACTGGCGAGCAGCACGCCCGTTTCGGCGTACCCGGCGGCGTGCTCCGTCACCAGTTCGCCGAAGTCGGCCGGCCGGGGCCGTTCCATCGCCTGCTCCCGCCCGTGGCGGAACAGTTCCGTCACCTCGGCGTCCAGCCGTTGCAATTCTGCCGCCGTTTCGGGCACCAGCCGGGTGAGCAGGGTGCCGGCGAACAGCAGCGTGTACACCGCCAGCGGTACCGCCAGCAGTCCCCCGGCCCACATGAGCAATCCCTGCGACGAGGTCCGTCGGAACAGCAGCAGAATGAACCCGACGGTCGCGTACAGCAGCAGGATGTCCCCTTCCCAGAGCAGCAGGATGTGGGCGGCCCCGAACCCGCTCAGCACCAGCAACCGCCGGCTGAACCGGCGGAGGAACCCGCCCTCCGCCCGCAGTTGCAGGGAGAACCCGACGCCGAACAGCAGGGAAAAGAGGCAGAAGAACTTGGACTCGACAAGCAGGATGAGGGCGGCGAACACCGCCCGGTCGGTCCACGGGCCGTCGGCCCCGAACCCGGGCGGCCCGCCGGGGTTGGCGAACGCGGTCAGGTTGATGAGCAGGATGCCGCCGAGGGCGAACCCGCGGAGGGCGTCGAGGGTGTCGATCCGCCCGGTGGCCGGAACCGGGGCAGGGGCGGGCGAAGCGGGGCTGGACATCGCCAGATGGTAGGGCCACGGACCGACGGATTTCCCGCTCCGCTTCCGCCCTTCCGCCCCGCCGGTCGGCGGCCTACCATAGACCCATTCACCCACTCCTTCGGACGACTTAGTTAGAAAGCAGGGCGGCATGGGACGGCGGTTCGTCGAACAACTCCGCGACGGGGAAACCCTGGACGACGTGTACCTGGTGACGGACAAGCAGCTCCGGGCG
>CANJKY010000664.1 GCA_947474875.1 Gemmataceae bacterium | reverse complement strand
GCTCCCGGGCGGGTCGCGGCTACGAAACCCGAGATCCTCTACATCCGGTGGCCCCGCGTCTCGTCGATCAGTTGCTGTAGCCACTGGCGGTATGGCGTGCCGCCGGTGCCCCGCGGGTCGGCCACCCGCTGGTGGATGTACATGTCCGCCCAGCCGAAGTGGATCTCCCGGAACTTCGCCATCTCCTCCAGCACCGCGTTGTAGGCGTCGCTGCGGGCCAGCGGTCGCGGGTCCGGCATCGCCGAAATCTCGTCCAGTAGCCTGCGGTGGTCGGCCGGCATGAACCGCCGCATGTCCGCCAGGTGGTCCATCAGCATGGACGGCTGGTGCGGGATCTTCATGAACGCCACCAGCGCCGGGATGACGCTGCTCTGGGCGCCGGTCTCCCCGCGGTAGCTGGCCGGCGTCTGGTCCACCCCCTCGTACACCACGTTCTCGAAGAAGCGGATGTACGGGCGGAACGCGCGGAAGTAGACGTGCGGGTCCATCTTCTCCGGAATACGCCGGAGGACGGTGCCCATCTTCCGCGTCGCCTCGGCGATGCGGTACAGGGCGGCGGTCACGCCCTCGCCGTCCTGCTTCTGCATCGCCACCCCGCACGCTGCGATGCCGTCCAGCGCCTCCGCCGCGATCCCCTCGATCTCGACGTGGACGAGGATGAACCACCGCTCGTCGTACAGGTGGACGAAGTTCTGGACGGTGTCGATGTTCCCCAGGGCGATCGGCCCGGCCGGGTCGAACCGCTTCCAGTTGTACAGGGCGTACCCGTCGTAGCTGAGGATGGGCGGGCGGTCGAGTACCTTGGCCGCGTGGCACAGCGGCACGGCGATGTTCGCCGGCAGTTTGGTGGCCGGCGGCTGGCCGATCTGGTTGATGTACCCGGACGCGACGAACCCGAGCCGCACGTAGTACAGCCGCAGAGCCGGCAGGTCGTCCGGGCCGAGCGTGTCCGTCGGCCACCTCGGGACTTTGAACTCCTTCAGGTACAACCGGGCGTCCTTGTCTTCGAGCAGGCTGGGCAGGTCGCGGCCGAGGTCGTCGAGCGGTTCCAGGTCGCCGGTCAGCCGGCGGAGCGGGTCCGGGTGCGGCAAGAAGCCGTGGCGGGTGAAGTCCGGGTGCATGAGAAGTTCCGTTGGGAGAGGGAACGGCGGGGGTATTGTGGGCGAGCGGGATTCGAAGCGGCAACACCGCTTCCGCACCGCCATCGGTCTTGCCCGCCACGAGCGGCCCAGCGTATAGTCTCCGCCCGGAGCAAACCGCACGGAGGCGGCACATGGCGGGTGTGTGGGCGAAGCGGGTCGGAGCGGGTATCGGAGTAGCTGTCCTCCTGGCGGGCGGGTTCGTGGTGTGGAATTGGAACGGTATTTCCGCCCGAATGGCCGCCGCCAAGCTGCGATCCGCCACATCGGATGACGCCCGCGTCGAGCTGGCCGGCAAGCTGATCGCGGCCGGAAAGCCGGGTGTGACCCAACTGATCGAGGTGCTGCGGACCGGCACACCCGAGCAGTGCTCCGCCGTGGTGATGGCCGTTTCCCAGCACGTCAAAGACCTGCCGCCGGATGACCCGAAATCGGCCGCGGTGTGTCCGCCCATCCTGGCAGCGTGCGACTCGTTCGGCGAATCCGGTACGATGGCGGTGCTCGACCTGATCCCGGAACTGTCCCGCCAGGACGCCGAGGCATGCCGGACGCTGATCCGGGCGGGTTTGAAGTCGTCCGACAATAAGGCCAGGTTGCGGGCAACCCGGCTGGCCGCCGCCCCGCAGTTCGGGCTGAAAAAAGAGGTGGTGCCACTGCTCGACGACCCGACGGCCGAGGTACGGCGGGCGGCGATGGCGGCGGTCGGCCCGCTCGGCATCGGCGAGCCGGTGATCGAGGCGGACGAGTTGTTCCGCTGGCTGAACGACTCGGACGCGGAGGTGCGGATGGTGTGCGAGGCGGCGCTCAGCACCCGCGGGCTGGAACCGGACCTGATCGACGCCGGGCGGAAGCTGACCCACCCGGAGGCGAGCGAGCGGTTGACGCTGCTGGTGGACATCCAGCGGGGGAAGAACGGGGTGTTCCGCACCCCCGGCCCGTGGCTGGAACGGCTGAGCCGGGACGCCGACCCGGCGGTGCGGGCGGCCACGGCGCGAGTGGCGTACGAAAGCCGGCTGTCGTTCGCCGGCTGGCTGAACCGGTTGATCGACGACCCCGATCCGACGGTGAAGCGGATCGCCGAATATCACCGCAGCCGGGCCGAGCAACTCCAGCAAACCGGGTTCCCCGGCCGGTGAAACGAACACGGCCCACCCGATCGGGTGGGCCATGAGCGGGATCGAATTCCCGTTACTTGGTCACAACGCCCAATTCCTGCCGGCCGCCGTCCTTCACGCTGAACTTGCTGATGTAGTCCGCTTTGCCGGAGCCCGGCCCGGCGTACACCAGCCACTCGCCGGCCGGCAGTTTGGCATCGAACCCACCGAACGAGTCGGCGGCCACGTAGTGCCGGTCGTCCAGGTTAGCGGCGTTCACGAACACCAGCTTGGCTTTCGACAGCGGGGTGGTGCGGTCGGCCCCGGTCACCTCACCAAACACCTTCGCCCCACTCTCCTTCGACAGTGACGTGGACAGGGCGTTGAACCGATAGTCGCTCTGCCGGCTAGGGGTGCTCCGCGTGTCGGTGCTCTTCGGCATCTGTTGCGGCGGCTCCTTCGACCGGTTCACCCCGCCCGGGGTGGTCGGAACGCTCGGCGGCTTGATCGGCGCCCACCCCCCGTCCCGGTCCTCGTTGATCCGCGGGGAACCGCGGAACTGGTCCACCGTCGGGGCGGGGGTGGTGGTCGGCCCGTATTTCCGTGTCACCGGGCCGTAGTAGGTGTACACCGGCCGGGTTTCAGTCACCTCCCGTTCCACCTGCACCGGCACCATCCGCACCTTCTCCAGGTAGCGGGTCTCGGTGCGGCACTCTTCCTTCCGCACGTAACTGGTGCGGGGCACCGCCACCTGCTGGCAGTCGCCGGAGCACGGGTCGTAGTAGCTGCGGTAGGAGTAGCTTTGCACCGGCTCCCAGTAGTAACTCTTCACCTTCACCGGCACCTCTTCCACGTACCGCTCCGGCTTCATCACCGTCACCGGCTCGTAGTAACTGCGGGTCTCGTATTGCGTCTCGTACTTGGCGGTGCGAGGCGGCGGGCAGTCGTCGGTGACGCGGAACGCCCGGCGGACCGGGCCGTCGCAACAGGTCAGGTTGCCGACGTTGTTCCACCCCGCAGGGGCGGCCGCGGAGGACGCCGCCAGCCCGAGCGCGGCCAGCGCGAGTCGGCG
>CANJKY010000663.1 GCA_947474875.1 Gemmataceae bacterium | reverse complement strand
CGACCGACGGGGCGGTGGCGTGGGAGGCGGACACCGGCCGGGTGATCCGCGCCATCAAGAACGAGGGCGGGCGGATCACCAGCGTCCAGCTCGACCCGGCGGGGAAGATTGCCGTCACCGGCTCGGACACGGGCGAACTGCGCGGCCACTCGCTCGCCACCGGGAAGGCCGTCACCGTCCCGCGGGCGCACGTCGGCCCGATCACCGCCATCGCCGTCTGCCCGCTCGGGAAGGTGGTGGCGACCGCCGGGGAGGACGGGGCCGTCCGATTCTGGGACCCGGGCACCGCCCAGATGGTGCGGGAGTTCGTCGGCCACCTGCGGCCGGTGACCGGGATCAACTTCGACCCCAAGGGGACCACCCTGGCGGCGTGCGACGCCGGCGGCGTGTTCCGCCTGTGGCCGGTGTACGAGCCGGCGTCGGCGATCACCCGCTGGCCGGTCGGCAAGCACATGACGACGGCGTTCGCGTCCGACCGGGAGGTGTTCCGCCTGTTCGCTGCCGACGGCGGCGACCGCGGGGTGGTGTGGGAACGGAAGGCGAACCGCGAGTACCCGATCACCGCCCCGCCGGGGGCCAGGTTCACCGCCGCCGCCGTCGCCGAAAAGGGGCTGACCCATGTGGTCGGCACAGACCGCGGGCACGTGTTCCTGTGCGCGGACTACACCGCCACCCCGAAGCTGATCGGCCAACTGCCGGCCCCCGTCGGCACCCTGCGGTTCACGCCCGACGGCCGCCGGCTGCTGGCCGCGAGCGACCGCGAGTGCCTGATCTGGGAGACGGAGAAATGGGAGGGGGTGTTCCGCCTGCACTTCCCGTTCCCGGTCGAGCGGGTGGCCCACAGCCCGGACGGCCGCTGGCTGGCCTTCTACTACGACGTGAACCTGGTGGTGTACGACACCCGGGACAAGACCAGCTACGAGCTGCGGCACGAGGACCGGCCGTCGGCCGTCGGGTTCACCCGCGACGGCAAGCAACTGCTGGTCGGCACCCGCGGGTGGACGGTGTACCGCTACCCGATGGCGAAGGTGCGGGAGAAGACGCAGGGTCAGGGGGAACAGAGGCCGCTCCTCGCCGAGCGGCTGTACCACGGCCACTCGGCCGCCGTCACCGCGTTCGACGTCAGCCCAGACGGCAAGCGGCTGGCCGCCGGGGCGGCGGACGGGATGGTCCGCGTGTGGGACTTCGAGACCGGGCTACAGGCCGTAAGCCTGACCACAGACCAGAAGCGGCGGACGCCGGTGTCGGCCGTGTGGTTCACCGCCGATGGCCTCGGGCTGATCGCCCAGCCGGAGGACGCCCCGCCGGTGGCGTTCGACGGCGCGCCGATGCCGCTCCTGCACCAGCCGACCCGGTAGAATGCCGGGCATGAGTGGGTTCGATTTCGACACGGTGATCCTGGGGGCGGGGGCGGCCGGTCTAATGGCCGCGATCCACGCCGCCGACCGCGGCCGGCGGGTGCTGCTGCTGGAGAAGGGCCGCAAGCCGGGCGTGAAGATCCTCATGTCCGGCGGCACGCGGTGCAACATCACCCACCATTGCGACACCCGCGGCATCGTCGCGGCGTTCGGGCCGAACGGCAAGTTCCTGCACTCGGCGCTCGCCGGGTTCACCCCGCAACAGGTCGTCGAGTTCTTCCACGGCGAAGGCGTGGCCACGAAAGTGGAGGAGACGGGGAAGGTGTTCCCGGTGAGCGACCGCGCGCTGGACGTGCTGAACGCCCTGCTGCGGCGGCTGGAGCGGAGCGGGGCGAAGCTGGCGCTGGCGGAGCCGGCGGTGGATGTCGAGGCGATCGACGGCGGGTTCCGGGTGTCCACCCCGCTCCGGCAGATCACCTGCGAGCACCTGCTCATCACCACCGGCGGGCTGTCGTACCCCGGTTGCGGCACCACCGGCGACGGGTACGAGTTCGCCCGCAAGTTCGGCCACACCGTCGTGCCCACTCGCCCGTCGCTGGTGCCGCTGACCACCCAGCCGGCGTGGGTGCCGGAGTTGAAGGGCGTTACCATCCCGGACGTGTCGCTGAAGGTGTTCGACGGCGGGCCGAAGCCGCTGTCGTCCCGCCGCGGGGCGCTGCTGTTCGCCCACTTCGGTTTGACCGGCCCCGCCGCGATGGACATCAGCCGGGCGGTGAGCGGGCACCCCGAGCCGGCCAAGCTGACGCTCGAAATCGACTTCCTGCCGAACGAGGCCGAGCAGCAATACGAGCAGTTCCTGCAAACCGAAACGGCGGCGAACGGCAAGAAGCTGTTGGCGGGGGTGATGGCCGACCGGATCACCCGCCGGCTGGCCGACCAGATGGTGAAACTAGCCGGGCTGCCGGTGGACCGCACCGCGGCGGCGCTGAGTAAAGATGACCGCCGCAAGCTGGTATCGCTGGCGAAGCGGATGCGGATCCCGCTGCGGGGCACGCTCGGGTACGAGAAGGCGGAGGTGACGGCCGGCGGGGTCAGTCTGGACGAGGTCGATTCGCGGACCATGCAGAGCAAGCGGCAGCCGGGGCTGTTCTTCGCTGGCGAGGTGCTCGACCTGGACGGGTGGATCGGCGGATACAACTTCCAGAGCGCGTGGAGCACCGGCCGACTTGCGGCGAGGTTTTTGTAGGGCTTTGGCTAGAATAGGGTTACGGCACTCCACTGATTGCGATGTGAGAGCGGCATGAGGTACATCGACCCGCACGTATTTTGTTGAGAAAAGCCTTGTTTTCTAGGTGTTCCTTGACTCATGGCGAGGCGCGGAGGGGCATATTTTCCACCCTTTCCACAGAACTCGTGACAACTCGTGACGAGCGAGACAGGCGGGGAACGGACGGCTTTGGACGTCAAGTCGGCGACCAAGCTACCGCCCCAGTCCTTAACTTGCCATAATCAATCGAAGGCGTCAGACGGTCGCGGAGCCACGGTATGAGCCAGAACAAAGTCGTTCACATGAACCCGCCCGAAGTCGGGAAGCGGGTCCGTCTGAAGAACCGCGTGGATCGCTTCCCGGAGTTCTCGGTGCCCGAGGGCGTCACCGGAACGATCAACGAGGTGACAGACACGCTCGTGTCCGTGAAGCTCGATACGCCCATTTCCGGGGCCGAGGACTTTGACAACTGCCTGCACTTCTACGATGCGACCAGCTTCGGTGACCCGAACGCGGACGGGTGGGACCGGTTTGCCGAGCAGGTCGAGTATCTCGCCTGACGGTTCACTCCGGCACCATGAACTCCGTCGCAACGGTGGCCGCATACCCGCCACCCCGGATGACCAGCGACAGCTTCTCCCCGGGCGAGCCCAGAGGTGTGACCGTGTAGACGCTCCCCTTGT
>CANJKY010000662.1 GCA_947474875.1 Gemmataceae bacterium | reverse complement strand
GCCGCCGCCGAAGAAGTGAGTGACGGCGAAAAACGAACCCGCCCCGGAGCTTCCCTCCGGGGCGGGTTCGTTTGTGCGTGGCCTGTCGGTCAGTACACCCCGACCACCGTGCCGCCGGCCAGTTCGGCGAACGGCCGCACGCCGCTTACCCCGTCCCACGGGTACTTGTCGAACGGCTCCTCCCGCTCGCCCTCGTCCCGCTCCGGGAACCGCGGCACGAAGAACTCTTTCGTCAGCGTGGTCAGCAGCACCCGGCCGGTGCCGCCGTACGGCACGATCTCGTCGTAGTTCTTCGGGTTCACCACCTGGATGACCGCCCGCGGCTGCGGGGCGTAGTACGAGATCTTGAACCCGTCCTCCGGGCCGATCGGCTTGCTGCACGCCAGCCCCATCAGCGTGTTCCCGTAGGTGGGGGTCATGTACACGTCCCCGTTGTCCAGCATCTCCTCGTAGGCCTCGCGGGTGAACTGTGGGGTGAACTCGGTGCCGCCGGAGAAGATGCCGGTGATGCCCGCCGCCTTGATGCTCCGCAGCCCGCCGCTCGGGATGGGCTTGCCTAGCGCCCGGAACTTGTCCTCCAGCTTGCCGGTTCGCAGCGCCTCATCGAGCGCGGCCAGCAGCTTGGGGGTGGTGAACATGCACTTGATGTCGTGCCCGCCGGCCAGGATGGTGAGCGCCTGGTCGATGCAGTGTTCCTTGTACGCGTTCGCCTCGGCGATCTTCCGCTCCTTCAGGCACTTCACCACGTACCGCGGGTCCAGGTCCACGCAGAAGCAGATGCCGCCCCGGTACTGGGCCAGGTGCTCGATCGCCAGCCGCAGCCGCCGCGGGCCGCTCGGCCCGAGCATCAGCCAGTTACTACCGCGGGGGAAGCTCTTGTCCGGCAGGGTGTCGGACATCATCTCGTAGTCGATCTTGAAGTCGTCGATGACGATGCGGCTTTTCGGCAGGCCGGTGGTGCCGCCGGTCTCGAACACGTACACCCCGCGGTCGGCGTAGGCCTTCGGCACCCACTTCCGCACCGGCCCGCCCCGCAGCCAGTCGTCCTCGAACACGGGGAACCGCTTGATGTCGTCGAAGCTCTTCACGTCGGTGAGCGGGTTGAAGTCGAACGCCTTCGCCTTCTCCAGCCAGAACGGGCACCCCGTCTCCGGGCTGAAGTGCCATTTCACCATCTCGACGAAGTGGGCGTCGAGCTGTTTTTTGGCGTTCGCCACCTTCTCGTCCAGGGTGGCGCCGGTGACGGGCGTCGGCTTACCGGGGGTGTCGCGCATGGGAACGTGGCCTTCGGGGTGGGTACCACTTTAAGTACCGTCAGTGTAGGCGCGGGCCAACAAAAAAAGCCCGCGGACGCCGTCCGCGGGCTGTGCCGACCCAGCTACCGTCAGTCCTTCTTGCCGAACGCGTACACGGCGTTCTCGGTCATCACGTACAGCACCCCGTTCGCCACCACCGGGGTGCTCCGCACGGCCGACGGGAACTCGATCTTGCCCAGCAGGTACTCGGTCTCCACCTGCTTCCGTTTCGCCTTCATCTGGTTGTTGAACGACTTCTGGTCTTCGGCCGCCGGGTTGTCCAGGTCGTCGATCGCCTTCGGCTCCTTGCTGTGCTTGAACACGAACACCTCGCCGCCCTCGGTGGCCAGGAACACCTTCCCGTCCACGTAGTACGGGCTGCCCCAGATGGCGCTCTTGGTGTCGTACTGCCACAACTTCTTGCCGGACTTGCCGTCCAGGCAGTGCAGCTGCCCCTGCAGCTCGGAGATGTACACCACCCCGTCCACCACGCAGGCGGTGCTCATGGTGCGGCCGAACACGAAGTCCCGCGGCACGAACTTGCGGGTGTCCTTGCCGCCGTAGTGCCACGCCAGGGCGGCGTCCGGGTTCGGCTTGCCGGTGTACGCCGTCTTCCCGTCCGCCCCTTTCTCCGCCTTGTCCACCAGTTCCGGCGACACGTCCTTGTCCTTGTTCTTCTTGCCGTTGGCCGCCGCCTTCTTCAGGTCGATGCAGTAGAAGTGGGCGATGCCGGTGAAGTGCTCCGGGTCCTGGCCGGTGCCGATGTAGCACATGCCGTCGTGCACCATCGGGGTGCCGATGAAGTCGCTCTTGGTGCCCGCCCCGCCCAGGTCGTACACCGCCTCCTTCGGGTTGGCGTCGAACTTCCACAGCAGCTCGCCCTTCTCCGGGGTGAACGCGTACACCCACCCGTCCCCGCCGGGGAAGATGACCATCTTCACCCCGTCCACCTCGGCGTACGCCGGGTTCGACCACTGGCCGTGCATGATGTTGTTGCCCGGGTCGTTCCGCTGCCACAGCACCTTGCCCGTCTTCTTGTCCACCGCCAGGAAGCTGGGGGCGTTCGGGGCGGGGATGTTGATGTGGTTCTCGTCCACCCCGTTGGCGGTCACCACGAACAAGACGTCCCCCACCAGCAGCGGGCTGGCGGCGGTCATGTTGTGCGGGAACACCCCCAGGTCCTTGATCATGTCCAGTTCCCAGATCACGTCCGCGTCCGTCTCCCCCTTGTACTTCTCCGTCTGCACCCCCTGGTTGCCGTCCGCCAGGCCGTTCAGGTCGAGGCACGCCACCGTACACCGGTTGGTGGTCAGGTACACCCGGTCGCCGTCCACCAGCGGGGTGGCGCACACCCCCTCCTTCGGCCAGTCCTTCACCTGCCCGTCGGGCAGCTTGTCGTACACCGCCTGCCACAGCAGCTTGCCGGTCTTCTCGTCGAAGCACATGAGCACGCCCTTGTCCAGCGGCTCCACATCCCCGTCGGCGTTCTTCTTCGCGTCCCGCGGGTTCCGCGGCTTCTCGTTGTTCGTGCCCACCAGCACCTTGCCGTTGGCGATGATCGGCCCGCCGTACGCCCGGCTGCCCAACTCCGCCTTCCACTTCAGCGACCCCTCGTCCTCCACGGAGAATTTCTCCGGCACGCCTTTGTCGATCAGGTTCACCATGTTCCGCCCCGGCGTGCCGCCGAAGCAGGTGTGATCCGACTTCCCGCCCTTGGCCGCCGGCTGGTCCGGGGTACCCTTCGCCTTCACCGCCGGCTCGTCGGCGACGGCGGCGGTCGGGCGGAGGGCGACGGCGATCCCGGCTGCGGCGGCGAGACCGGCGGCGACCCCCAGCCCGAGGGCGAGGAGGCGGGTGGTACGACAACAGATCATTGAGTTGGTCTCCGGGGCGGGTGATCGGGTTGGGTGGCCTGTTAGTCTTGGCCGCGACCGGCGGGAGCGGGTTCCGCACCCGCCGGTCGCGGCGATGGTGGTTCGGTCACTTGTTCGGCGTGACGCTCACGTTCTGGTAGT
>CANJKY010000661.1 GCA_947474875.1 Gemmataceae bacterium | reverse complement strand
TTGGTTTTGGTGGGGCTGTGCCCTACGCCCGGTGGCCGGTCGGGCACAGCCCGACCTACGGAACCGCTGATGATCTCCCGCGTCGCCGAACACTGCTTCTGGCTGGCCCGCTACCTGGAGCGGGCGGAGAACACCGCCCGCATCCTGGAGGTGAACCACACCCTGCTGCTCGACTTCCACGTGCCGGTCGAGCAGCAGTGGAAGCCGTTGCTCATCATCTCCGGCATCCACGACTACCCGCACGAGCCGACCGCCGAGCGGGTGCAGCAGTTCATGACGTGGGACGCCGACAACCCGTGCAGCATCGCCAGCTCGCTCGGGTGGGCGCGGGAGAACGCCCGCATCATCCGCGAGGTGATCTCGGGCGAGATGTGGGAGCGGATGAACTACTACCACCTGTGGATGCAGACCGGCGGCGGGCGGGCGGCGTACGACGGCAACCGCACCGACTTCTACGCCCAGGTGCGGCGGATCAACCAACTGCTGCACGGCATCGCCGACGCCACCATGAGCCACGGCGAGGCGTGGGAGTTCTTCAAGCTGGGCACGTACCTGGAGCGGGTCAGCCAGACCGCCCGCGTGATGGACGTGAAGTACCACACCCTTCTGCCCAGGCTGGAGGACGTGGGCAGCCCGATCGACAACGCCCACTGGGTGGCGATCCTGATGAGCTGCTCCGGGTACGAGCCGTATCACAAGAAGGCGCGGCTGGTGCCCATCGACCCCGGCGTGGCCGTCGCCGAGTTCCTCATCTTCGACGACCAGTTCCCGCGGTCCATCCGCCGCTGCCTGTGGGAGTGCGAGTGGGCCACCGCCTCGGCCGCCGGCAACACCGCCGGGCGGCCGCCGACCGAGCCGGAGAAACAGATCGCCGAGCTGATCGCCCACCTGGACGGCCGGACGATCGCGGACGTGATCCGCGAGGGGTTGCACGAGACGCTCACCCACGTGGTCGATTCCGTTCACGATATCGGGCAGTCGATTCACGCGACGTTCTTCAACCCGCCAACCAAGATGACGCAGTCGCAGACGATGGGCGGGATGACACAGAGCCAGGGTCAGAGCTAATGGAACCGGGAACGCCGTGACCGGGTGTGGTCGGGTGGCACCCGGTCACGGCGCTCCCGGTTCCACAGAATAGGTACACCGCATGGGCATCCGCGTCGCGTTACGCCACGTCACCCGGTACACGTACGACCGGCCGGTGTCGTTCAACCCGCACGTCGTCCGCCTGCGGCCGGCCCCGCACGCCCGCACGCCGGTCGCCAGCTACTCCCTCCGCGTCGAGCCGACCCCGCACTTCCTGAACTGGCAGCAGGACCCGTACAGCAACCACACCGCCCGGCTGGTGTTCCCCAAGCCGGCGAAAGAAATGAGCGTCACCGTCGATCTGGTGGCCGACCTCGTGCCCATCAACCCGTTCGACTTCTTCGTCGAGGAGTCGGCCGAGAAGTACCCGTTCCGGTACGACGACACCCTCACCCGCGAACTCGGCCCGTACCTGGAGACGCTCCCGGCCGGCCCGCTGCTCGCGAAGCTGCTAGCCGAGGCGAAGAAAGCCGGCCTCAAGACGACAGATTATCTCGTCGAGTTGAACCAGCTGATCCAGAGCCGGGTGGCGTACGTCATCCGCATGGAGCCGGGCGTGCAGACGCCGGAGGAGACGCTCGACCTCGGCCGCGGGTCGTGCCGCGATTCGGCCTGGCTGCTCGTGCAACTGTGCCGGCACCTGGGGCTCGCCGCCCGGTTCGTGTCCGGCTACCTGATCCAGCTCGTGGCGGACGAGAAGCCGATCGAAGGCCCGGAAGGCCCGCCGGCCGACTTCACCGACCTGCACGCCTGGGCGGAGGTGTACGTGCCCGGGGCCGGTTGGATCGGGTTGGACCCCACCAGCGGACTGCTCGCCGCCGAGGGGCACATCCCGCTCGCCTGCACCGCCGACCCGCAGACCGCCGCTCCCGTCAGCGGGTCGTTCGCCTGGACCAAGCTGCACGACGACGACAAGGTGGAGGAGAAATTTGGGTTCGAGATGTCCGTCACCCGCATCGGCGAAACCCCGCGGGTGACGAAGCCCTACACCGACGACCAGTGGGACGCGATCAACGGGTTGGGTCAGCGGATCGACCGCGACCTGCGCGAGTGGGACGTGCGGCTGACGATGGGCGGGGAGCCGACGTTCGTGAGCATCGACGACCGCAACGCCCCGGAGTGGAACACGACCGCCCTTGGCCCGCACAAGCGGAAGCAAGGAATTACGCTGCTCAAGCGGTTACGGGACCGTTTCGCCCCAGGTGCCCTGCTGCACTTCGGTCAGGGGAAGTGGTATCCCGGCGAGCAACTGCCGCGGTGGGCGTTCGGATGCTTCTGGCGAAAGGATGGCGAGCCGATCTGGACCGACCCGGCACTCGTCGCCGACGAGGAGCGGAAGTACGGCTTCGGGGCCGACGACGCGGCTCGCTTCGCCCGGCGGCTGGCGGAGAAGCTCGGCGTCGACCCGGCGCACGCCACCCCCGGCTACGAGGACGTGTGGTACTACATGTGGAAGGAGCGGCGGCTCCCCACCAACGTCGATCCGCTCGACAACAAGCTGGACGACCCGCTGACCCGCGAGCGGCTGGCCCGCGTGTTCGAGCAGAAGCTCGGCAGCGTGGTCGGCACCGCCCTCCCGCTCCGCAAGGGGCCGGGCGGGTGGGAAAGCGGGCCGTGGTTCTTCCGATCTGAACACCTGTTCCTCATCCCCGGCGACAGCCCGATGGGCTTCCGCCTGCCGCTCGACTCTGTCCCCTGGGAGGCCCCCGGTGACCGGCAGTTCATGGCCGAACGCGATCCGTTTGCGCCGCGGGGGCCGCTCCCGACCTTTCAGGCGAGCGGGGGGCGTCAGCCCCCTGATTCGCACCGGAACGGGCGGGCGGGCGGAAACAGAGGGCTGACGCCCGCTCGCCAAGACGGCGTGACCCGCACCGCCCTGTGTGTCGAACCCCGCGGCGGCATCCTGCACGTGTTCATGCCGCCCATGCGGCAACTCGAAGACTACCTGGAACTGGTCGCCGCGATCGAGGCCACCGCCGCGGAACTGGACCGGCCGGTGCTCGTTGAGGGGTACAAGCCGCCGCACGACCACCGCGTCAACCACTTCTCGATCACCCCCGACCCCGGCGTGATCGAGGCGAACATGCACCCGGCCCACTCGTGGGACGAACTGGTCCACATCACCACCACCCTGTACGAGGAGGCGAAGCAGAGCCGGCTCGGCGCCGAGAAGTTCATGCTCGACGGCCGGCACACCGGCACCGGCGGGGGCAACCACATCG
>CANJKY010000660.1 GCA_947474875.1 Gemmataceae bacterium | reverse complement strand
GGCCGACGACGTGCTCGTCCGCCGGGTGCGGGTGGTCCGCGGGCAGATGCAGTTCAAGCTGGAGTGCCGGCCGGCGTTCGACTACGCGCGGGCGAAGCACCACACGACGGTGGACGCGCACGGCGCCCGATTCGACGGCCCCGGCCTGAGCCTCGGGCTGGCGGCGAGCGTGCCCCTGACCCGCGACGGCGACGGGGCGGTCGGCGAGTTCACTCTCGGCGAAGGCGAGTCGGCGGCGTTCATCCTGCGGACCATCGAGAAGGACACTTCCCCCGGCCACTGCCCCGGCACCGCCGAGGCCGAAGACCGGTTCAAGGAGACGGTGGCGTACTGGCAGCGGTGGCTCAGCCACTGCACCTACACCGGTCGCTGGCGGGAAACCGTTCACCGCTCCGCCCTCGCCCTCAAGCTGCTCACCTACGAACCGACCGGGGCGATCGTCGCCGCCCCCACCACCAGCCTGCCCGAGGGCATCGGCGGGCGGCGGAACTGGGACTACCGGTACACCTGGGTGCGGGACGCGGCGTTCACCGTGTACGCGCTGATGCGGATCGGGTTCGTGGAGGAGGCGGCCCGGTTCCGCGGGTTCATGGCCGAGCGGGCGAAGGAGATGGACTTCGCCAACCCGAACGGCCCGCTCCGGCTCATGTTCGCGGTGGACGGCCGCACCGACCTGGCCGAGGAGGAACTGCCGCACCTGGACGGATACCGCGGGTCCAAGCCGGTGCGGGTGGGGAACGCCGCCCACGGCCAACTGCAACTGGACATCTACGGCGAGCTGATCGACGCCGCCTACCTGTTCAACAAGTACGGCAGCCCGGTGACGGCCGACGGGTGGACCCGGCTGCGGAAGCTGGTGGACTGGGTGGCGGACAACTGGGACCGGCCGGACGAGGGCATCTGGGAGACCCGCGGGGGGCGGAAGGACCACGTGTACTCGCGGTTCATGTGCTGGGTGGCCCTGGACCGCGGGCTGCGGCTGGCGGACAAGCGGTCGTTTCCGGCCCCCCGCGCGAAGTGGCTGGCCGCCCGCGACGCGGTGTACGAGCAGGTGCTGGCGCGGGGGTGGAGCGAGAAGCGGCAGAGCTTCGTCCAGACCTACGGCATGGACAACCTGGACGCGTCCACGCTGCTCATGCCGCTCACCTTCTTCATGGCGCCGAACGACCCGCGGATGCTAGCCACCATCGACGCCATCAAGGCGCCGGCCACGAAGGGCGGGCTGGGGGCGGACGGGCTGGTGTACCGGTACGACTACAAGGCCACGCACGACGGGGTGGACGGGGCCGAGGGCACGTTCAACATGTGCAGCTTCTGGCTGGTGGAGGCGCTCACCCGGGCGGGCAAGTCCGACCCGGCGCGGCTGGCCGACGCCCGCCTGCGGTTCGAGCAGATGCTCGGGTACGGCAGCCCGCTCGGCCTGTTCGCCGAGCAGACCGGCGGCAGCGGCGAGAGCCTGGGCAACTACCCGCAGGCGTTCACCCACCTGTCGCTCATCTCCGCCGCGTTTAACCTGGACCGCACCCTGGACGGCAAGTGACCATCTCACCCCGGGTCGTCAAACAACTCGGCCAGATCGCGGCGTCCGTCCACCACCCGAACCACCTCGATGCCGTCCGGCAGGGGCAGGTACAGGATCAGGTGGTTCGGGAACCGCGGCACCGGGTGCGCCCGCATCCCCAGTGCGGCCAACTCATCAACCGGCACGAGACCGCCGAGGAGCGGGAAGCGTTCAAGCAGCCCACAAGCCTCTTGGACCCGCCGGGCGAACGCTTCGGCCGACCGCGGGCGGTGTTCCGCGACCACGTCGAGCAGTTCGTACACGTCGGCCGTCGCGCGGGGCCGAAACCGGATCGTCATCCGACCGCCCCCGAAGCGGCCGCTTTCCTTTCCGCCGTTTGGCGGAGTGATTCCCAGAACTCGCCCGTGACCGGTACCGCCGGCCCGCTGTTCAGCCCCTCTTGCACCAGTTCCTTAAGCCGCCGCTTCACCTCCACGAGTTGATCCGCCGGCAGGTCCGCCAAATCGTCCAGCACGCGGCCGTGGTGCTTCGCTCGCTGGTACATGACGTGAACGTACTGATCCGGCGAGGCCAACCCCTCGGCCTTCGCACCTTGTTCCAGTTCGGCTCTCAACTCGTCCGGCAGGGTGATGGTCATCGCGATCCCCTCGGGTTTCATCACCAGTGTAACACCGCCCCCGCCGCGTTGACACACCGCCCGCCGGGGGCGATACTGGAACCACTGTACCTCGGTCGGGTTTGCCCATGCGTCGCCTGTTCGCAGCTATCGCGGTTCTCGCTACGGCGTCCGCCCCGGCGGTCGCGTGCATCAACGACTCCGAGTTGCCCGGCCACGAGCGGGAGTTCCGCTCCAGCTACCAGAACGGCCGGCCGCCGGCGTCCACATCGTCCGCCGGGTGGCAGGCCCACGCCCCGACGGTGCTGTACGCGGCCGGTGCCGCACTGGCCGTCAGTGCCGGATTCGTCACCTTCCGCCGGTTCTCGGCGAAGGGTTGAGCGATGCACTGGTATCGTCGGCTCACCTGGACCTTCGTGGCCGCCGGCCTCGCGTTCTTCCCCGGCTGCATCGGCGGGTTGTTTCTGGCTCGCGAGATCGGTTCACCCGAAGCTGTGGGCAAAACTGTCCCGCTGCCGCACCACATCCCGAAGTCGCCCGACGCCGTGACGTTCCGGTTCGCCATGGCGCACGACGTCATCCACGAGCGGTACCCGAAGCACGGTCCGGCGTTCTACACCGAACGCAACCGGCTGGCCCGCGAGCGCCTGAAGGCCATCCGGCCCGACACCGACGAGGCGTTTGCCCTCACCGACGACATCGGGGCCGGGCTGGATCGCCTGGGCAAGCCGGCCGAGGCGGTGCCACTGCTACGGCGGAAGTGGGAATTACAAGAGAAGCGTGGGTTGGTCGGCCGCGACATCTACACCACCTACGCCAACCTGGGCACGTTCCTCGTCCACGCCCACATGAAGGCGGCGATGGGCGGGGACGCGGCGGCGAAGGCAGCGGTGAAGGAGGGACTGGGGTTCGTCGAGAAGTCGATCGCGGTGAACCCGAACGCCCACTTCGGCCGCGAGACGTGGCAACTGGCGATCGGCCAGTTCCTCCTGGCGGCGATTGACCAGCCGGAGTTGCTCATCACGACCGACTGCATCGGCAACAGGTTGAGCCGCAAGTTTCCTCCGGAGGCGTTCCGGCCAGCCGTTTTTTTTCACGACGGGAACTGGGCACGGCCGTATCAGCCTCGCCTGCTCAAGGGTGGTGATGACTACCTTGCCAAGAGTCGGGACAG
>CANJKY010000659.1 GCA_947474875.1 Gemmataceae bacterium | reverse complement strand
CTCGTTCGGCAGGATGTCGGCCGCGTCCAGCAGGTCTGCGTCGATGCTCAGGCTGCCCTCGTAGTTCAGGTTCCCGTCCGTCACCGTCGCCCGGTGAATCTTGGACTTGAACACGGTCCGCCGCATGGGTGGCTCTCGGGTGGGGTGGGATGGCTGAGGGAATTGTATCGGCCGGCGGATTCCCGCCCGCCGCGGTTGCTTCGGTCAATTCGCCGCAATAAGGTCTTCCCAACGGCGAATACCGAACATCCCGCCAGCGGGCGGCGGCTCATCCGGACGGGGAGGGCACCGTGTCGGTGATCGAAACGAACAGCCTGCGAAAGCATTATGGCAGGATCGAGGCGCTGAAGGGCGTGTCGCTTAAGGTGGAGCCGGGGCAAATCTACGGCCTGCTCGGGCAGAACGGGGCGGGCAAATCGACGATGGTGAAGATCTTGCTCGGCATCGTCAAGAAGACGGACGGCGACGCCTACCTGCTGGGCGAGCCGGCCGGCACTACCGCCGTCCGCAAGCGGGTCGGGTACCTGCCCGAAGACCACCAGTTCCCCGGTTACCACACCGGCCGCAGCCTGCTGCACTTCTACGGCGAGCTGTACGGGCTGAGCCGGGCGGACCGCACCCGGCGGATGAACGAGGCGCTGGACATCGTCGGGCTGAAGAAGCGGGCAGACAGCAAGATCAAGACGTACTCGAAGGGGATGAAGCAGCGGCTGGGCATCGCCCAGTCGTTCTTCCACGACCCGGAGGTGATCTTCCTGGACGAGCCGACGGACGGGGTGGACCCGGTCGGCCGCAAGGAAATCCGCGACCTGCTCCAGTCGCTCAAGGGGGAAGGGCGGACGGTGTTCGTTAACTCCCACCTGCTCGGCGAGGTGGAGATGATCTCCGACCGGGTGGCCATCATCCACCAGGGGGAGATGGTGCGGGAGGGGACGGTGGCCGACCTGACGCGGCAGGCCAACCGGTTCAGTATCGGGCTGGCCGACGGGCAGGCGTTCCCGGCGGCGGAGGTGAAGGAGCGGGGGTTCGCGGTGGAGGTGCGGAACGGGAAGGCGGAAGTGGAACTGCCGGCCGGCCAGACCATCGACCCGGTGCTGGAGTTGTTGTGGGCGAAGGGGCTGAAACTGCGGCACCTGGTGGAGCAGAAGCAGACGCTGGAGACGGTGTTCATGAACCTGGTGGACCGGGCGACGGACGAGTCCGACCGCCGGGCGGTCCGCAAGGCCCGGCCCGTCACCGCCCGGAGGGTCGATTAATGCGGAAGTTGCTCGCGTTCCTGAAAGACTCGTACCGCGAGGCGGTGAGCGGGTGGGTGCTGCAGGCCATGCTGGTGCTGATCGGCCTGTTCCTGCTGCTGGTGCTCAGCACCTCGTTCCGCCAGCTCACCCTCCAACAGGTGCTGGACGGGCAGTTCGGGTTCATCAACACGTTCGTCGGCAGCAACCCGCAGCTCGGGTCGCCGAAGATCACCGTCGAGAACGCGGTCGAGTCGAACCCGGTCGAGCCGTGGTCGTCCGGCCACTCGTTCGACATCGTCGTCACCTGCCCGACGCCGGCCGACTACGAGAAGGCGAAGAAGTCCGGGCTGCCGGTGGATAAGGCGGCGATGAGCCGGATGATGAAGTCGATCAAGCTGTTCGAAGGGCTGACGGTCGAAGAGGTGACTACCCCGCCACCCGCCCCGAAGGGCAACGAGAAGCCGGACGAGAAGGCGTCAGCCGGCCCGGCGGTGGCGCGGTTCCACATCACCGCCACCGGCACCACCATCACCGAGCGGCGGGAGTGGCCGCACCAGCTGGTGGTGTTCTTCGCCGTGCCGGTGACCACCTTCCTCAGCTTCTCCCCGCGGGACGGGGCGTACCTGGCCGAGAACTACCTGGTGAGCGGCATCGGCGGGTGGATCTTCTGCCTGCTGGCGGTGGTCATCACCGCCGCGTTCATCCCGAACATGATGGCCAAGGGGGCGCTCGACCTGATCGTGTCCAAGCCGGTCAGCCGGGTCGGGCTGCTGGTGTGCAAGTACCTGGGCGGGCTGACGTTCATGGTCCTGCTCACCTCGTTCGCGGTGGTCGGGGTGTACCTGATGGTGGGCGTGCGGACCGGCATCTGGGCGCCGCACTTTCTCGCCGCCATCCCGCTGCTCACCCTCCAGTTCGCCATCCTGTACGCCGTCTCCACCCTGATCGGCACCCTCACCCGCAACTCGCTGGTGGCCATCCTGGGCACCCTCATGGCGTGGTTCCTGCTGTTCGCGTTCGGCGCCATCGACAACCGCATCCACGAGCGGGAGAAGGAGAACGAGAAGCTGTCCGAGATGCTCCGCACCGGCCGGTTCGAGGACTTCGACGAGATGGGCCGCCCGCAGTCCCGCGAGGAGCTGATCGCCCGGATGGACCCGAACCGCCCGCTTTGGAGCATCATCCCGGCGTCGTCCTTCCCGGTGTGGAAGGCGGTCAACCTGGTCTTGCCCCGGATGACCCAGATCGACGATCGGGCCGGCCGGCTGATCGCCCAGGGGGTGTTGACCGACCGCCAGCAGAAGGCCCGCGGGTGGGATCAGCCCGCGCGGGAGTCGTGGGCGGAGTTGATCGGCGTGACCGGGTTGTTCATCGGCGTCATCCTCGGCCTGGCGAGCTGGCGGTTCGTGACCCGCGACGGGTGACGGCGGCCGTGCCCTACTTCCGAACCCCGCCCAAATGGGCGGGGTTCGTTCTTTTACCCGCGCGGCACCGGCGGGATGATCTTGGCGTTCGCCAGCCCGTCCAGCACGAACTGGACGGCGATGCCGGCCAGCACCAGCCCGAGGATCCGCCCGAGCACGTGGATGCCGGTGGTGCCCAGCCGCCGCTGAATCGGCTCGGCCAGCCGGAACGTGAGGTAGCTGACCGCCCCGGTGAGCAGGATGGCCAGGTACACTGTGCCCGCCTGCATCCAGTTCTCCGCCTTCGCCATGAGCACGGCGACGGTGCTGAGGGTGGCCGGGCCGGCGATGAACGGGATGGCCAGCGGGGTGATGGCCACGTCCGACGAGGCGGCGCTCTCGCTCATCTCCTCCGCATTCTCCTGCGTGCTGCGTTGCGCCCGCAGCATGTCCATCGCCACCAGGAACAGGATCAGCCCGCCGGCGATCTGGAACGCCGGCAGGGTCAGGTTCAAGTGGTGGAACAGGTACGTGCCCGCCGCTCCGAACGCCATGAGCGTGAGGGTGGCGACCACGCACGCGGTCCGGGCCGTCTTCCGCCGCCGCTCCTTGGTGTAGTGGGCGGTAAGAGCGAGGTACGGCGGGATGTTGCCCGGCGGGTCGGCCAGGAACAGGATG
>CANJKY010000658.1 GCA_947474875.1 Gemmataceae bacterium | reverse complement strand
TACGGGTTGCCCGGCGAGTGACCCGCATCCCGAACCCCGGCATCAGCCGGGTTCGTCACTTCACCCCCTCGGCGAAGGCGGCGGCTTCGGCGTAGGAGATGGTGCCGTCGTGGTTGCGGTCGCAGCCGGCAGGCTACACCCCAGTGAACAGCGGCTGGATGACGCTGCCGCGGTTGAGCTGCACCGGCCGGTCCTGGCGGTCGCGGAGTTCGGTCGTGTGGTCGATGCCCAGCGCGTGGTACACCGTCGCCCCCAGGTCGTCCGGCGAGTACGGCACGGTGGACGGGTAGGCGGCGGTGGCGTCCGACTTGCCGATCACCTGCCCGCCCCGCACCCCGCCGCCGAAGAACGCCCCGCTGTAGCACGCCGCCCAGTGGTCCCGCCCGGCGTTGTTCCGGTCCACCTTCGGGGTGCGGCCGAACTCGCCCGTCACGACCACCATCACGTCGTCGATCAGCCCGGATTCGGTCAGGTCGTCGAGCAACGCCGACACGCCGCGGTCGAGCGGCGGGAGCAGGTCCTTCTTCAGCCGCTTGAAGTTGTCGCTGTGGCTGTCCCAGTTCTGCACCCGGCCCATGTTCGCCTGGATCATCGGCACCCCGGCTTCGGCCAGCCGGCGGGCGAGCAGCAGCGACTGGCCGAACGGGTGCCGGCCGTACCGGTCGCGGGTGCGGATCGATTCGCGGTTCAAATCGAACGCCCGGGCCACCGCCCCGCTGGTCAGCACCGCCGCCGCCTTCCGCTGCTGGTCGGTCAGCTTCTTCCCCTCGGCGGATTGTTCCAGCGCGGCCTGCTGCCGGTTCACCTCGTCGAGCAGGGCCAGCCGGTCGTTCAGGTGGGTCACGTCCAGGCCGGGCGGCAGGCTGACGTTATCCACCCGGAAGTCGGCGGCGGCCGGGTTGCGGTCGATCTGCCACGGGTCGAACTTCGGGCCGAGGAAGCCGGCGTGCTGGCCGGGCCACACCAGCGGGCCTTCGGCCAGGAACGTGGGCAGCGTCACCCCGGCCGGCACGCCGGCGGCCGGCGGGCGGAGGTAGCCCACCCCGGCCCCGTAGCACGGCCAGTCGTCCCGCGACAGCGGCTTGTCGAACCGCACGCCGGGTTGCAACGCGCCGGTAATGATGTGGTGGGTGGCGGCGGTGTGGTTGTTGTCCTTGTGGGCGAAGGTGCGGACCACCGCCAGTTTGTCGGCGCGGGCGGCCAGGAGCGGCAGGTGTTCGCCGAACTTCACCCCCGGCACGGCCGTGTCGATCGCCGCGAACTCGCCGCGGATCTCGGCCGGCGCGTCCGGCTTCGGGTCGAACGTGTCGATGTGGCTCGGGGCGCCGGTCTGGAACACCAGGATGACGGCCTTCGGCTTCGCCCGCTTCTCCGCCGCCACCGACCGGGTACACGACGCCAGCCCGAGGCCGAGCAGCCCGGAGTACCCGACCTGGAGGAACTCGCGGCGACGCAGTCCAATGGGCATGGGCGAACCTGGGGCAGGAGAAGCGCGACCCGGCGGGACTGCAATTAAACCACATTCCCCGCCCGCGGCCAACCGGAAAACTCCCGCTCCCGCCGCCCGCCGGCCCGCACTTGGCAGAGTGGGCCACCGGCTACGGTCCCGGGAGTGCCGTCCGGCCGGCCGCACCTACACTACTTCCCCATGCTGACCGGCGAAATCCAGATCCGGGTGCGGTACGCCGAGACCGACCGCATGGGGCTGCTGCACCACGCCAACTACCTGGTGTACTTTGAGCAGGCCCGCACCGAACTGCTGCGGCAGGCCGGGCACACGTACCGCGACCTGGAGGACCAGGGGTTCTACCTGGTGGTGGCGAAGGCCGAGGTGCGGTACAAGCGGCCGGCCCACTACGACGACGTGCTGACGATCCGCACCACCGTCACCCGCACCAGCCCGGTGCGGCTGGAGCACGAGTACACGGTGATCGGGCCGGACGGCGGGGTGTGCGCCACCGCCACCACCACCCTGGCGGGCGTGAACGCCGAGGGCAAGGTGCAAGCGCTGCCGGAGTGGCTGACCGAGACCAAGTAATGCAAAACGAAAAACGCAAAACGAAAAAGGGCTAAGCCGCCGGGTGTCGGCTCGACTCGTTCCGCGGTGGCCGCTTTTTCGTTTTGCGTTTTTCGTTTGTTCCTTCCCCGGAGGGGACCGTGCGCCGCCTGTGGATCGACACCCTGTTGCCGCTGCTGTTCATCGCCGCCCCGGCGGCGGTCGGCGGGCTGGTGTTCGCCGCCATCCCGCCGTCCGCCCGCACCGAGTACCTGACCCGCCTCCGCGACTCGGCCGTGGACTGGATCATCCTCGGGCTGGGCGGGGTGCTGTTCGTCGCCCAGACGTGGATCGCCCGGCGGGCGCTGCGGTGGAAGGACACCGGGTTCGACGAGACGGCCGACCCGTGGCTGAACCATCTGGCGCAGGCGGCCGAATGGTTCCCGCTGCTCGGGCTGATCGGCACGGTGGCCGCCATCCTGCAGACTTTCGGCACGTTCACCGGCACCCGCCCGACAGCCGAGGAGATCATCGCGAAGTACGGCCCGGCCATCACCGCCACCGGCAGCGGGCTGTTCATGGCGTTCCTGAACATCCTGCCGAGCTGGGTGGTGATCGCCGGGCGGAACCTGATCCGCAGCCTGGCCGGGGTCGCCCCGCCGCCGGTGACGCCGGCGGCGGCGGTGGTGCCGTTGCTCCAAGCCGCCCCGTCCGCCAGCATCGGCCCGCCGCCCGGGGGCCGCGCGTGATCCAGACGCCCCGCCGGTCCGTCACCCGGTTCTTCATCCCGCTCATCGACGTGCTCATCCTGCTGTTCTGCATGTTCCTGCTGCTGCCGTTCGTCAGCCGGTCGGAGGACAGCCCGCCCGGCCCGGACCAGCCGACCGACCCGGCCACCCTGGCGAAGAAGCTGAAGGAGGCGGAGGACCAGTTGAAGATCCGGGACGAGGAGGTGCGGCGGCTGATGCAGGAGCGGGCGACGGCGGCCGAGCGGACCACCGTGCGGGTGCTGGAGATCGACCCGGACACCGGCGAGCTGTTCCACTTCAGCACCGACGGCCCGCGGCCGGAGCGGGTGAAGGTGGCGACCGCGGACGACGCGGCGGCGCTCATCCGCCGCACCCAGCAGGTGGAGCGGGACGGGAAGAAGGCGTACTTCCTCCTCCTGTACCCGCGGAAGCGGTCGGCGTTCCCCACCCAGCCGCAGGTGAACGCCTACGCCGACTGGTTCAAGGGCGTGCCGCACCAGTTCGACAACCCGTTCGCGGCGAGGTGAGTCTGAGAGTGGTAGGCACACTCCGTGTGCCGTGAACCAGAACGGCACACG
>CANJKY010000657.1 GCA_947474875.1 Gemmataceae bacterium | reverse complement strand
GCCACACCAGTTGCCCGATCCGCGGCGGGATTGCCCCCAGCGGCATCGCCAGGGTGAGCGTCCACGGCGGGTTCCACATCATGATTGCTTCGTCGGTGTCGCGGCCGGCGAACCGTTCGAGCGGCAGCAGCAGGTCGGCCGAGTACGGGTTCTGTCCGTACAGGTTCAGCCGCCCGGCCGCCCAGTACTCGACGTAATCGTCCGGCGGCCAGACGTGCGGGTCGTCGAGCAGCTTGAGCACGAACCACCCGCCGGCGGCGAGGACGACGACCAGGGCGGCGACGGACAGCAGGGTGCGGGGGGTCATGCCGACACCCCCACCCCAAGCCCACGCGCGGCCGCGCGTGGGCTTTCCGGGTTTACCTTCTTTGTCAGCAAGCCGGCGATGATGTACCCCACCGCCACGGCCGGGGTGATCCACGGGTTGCCCATCGACCCGGCGTCCTGCAGCCGCAGGTACGCCAGCGCGTTCAGCACCACGAACGCCGTGCCGAATGCCGCCCACAAGGGCTTCCGCCGGTCGTTCGCCAGCCACGCCGTCGCTTGTAGCAGCGGGATGGTCAGCACCACCAGGTCGCACCCCCACGCCCCGTAGGGGGTGAGGATCAGGCTGGCGAGGATCAGCCGCGGCAGCTCGTCCGTCCAGTTCCAGGTGTGCCGCCGCGCCCACCAATACGCGGCCACCAGCGGCACGCCGACGGCCAGCGGCAGGAACAGGGCGGCGAACGGTCGGCCGGGCAGCGCCTCCCGCAGTTGGTGCCCCAGGGTGGGGTGGTTCCAGTCGCGGGTGGTGTAGTGGGTAGACGACGACTCCGCGGCGGTGGCGGCGCGGTACTGCGCCCACACGTCCGGGTTCCACAGCAGCGGGATGAGGGCGAACACGACGAGCATCAGCCCGCCGGCGACGGTCGCCCGCCAGACGCGCTGCCCGCGGAGGGTTTCCAAAGCGAGGACGACGGCGAACGGCACGAACAGGTGCGGCTTGATGGCGGTGAGCGCGGCCAGGCAGCCGGCCAGCGGCAACGCCCACGGACGGCCGTCCGTGGGCTTTCGGAGGAGGTAGATGAACCCGACCAGCCCGAGGTACACGAACCCGGTGACGTTCAGCAGCATCAGTTGAAACACGGTCGGGCCGAAGGCGAACGCCACGACGACCGGCACCCACGGGCGGGAGTTTGGCCCGCCGTACACCCGCCACAGCAGGCGGGCGGCGAGCAGGAACCCGAGGGCGTTCAGCGTGAACCACACCAGTTGCCCGACCCGCCAGTGGGCCAGCCCGAGCGGCATCGCCAGCGGCAGCGTCCACGGCGGGTTCCACATCATGATCGGGTCGCCGAACGGCTGCGGGTGGTGCTTCTGGATGTCCAGTTGCAGCGGGTACAGCACCGCCCCGTCGTACGGGTTCTGGCCGGTCAGGGCGGCTCGCCCGGCGCACCAGTACTCCATGTAATCGATCGGGCGGAGGAACCGGGCGTCGTCGAAGTGCGGGGCGAACAGCCAGCCGGCGGCTGCGACGACGAGGGCGAGCGCGGCGACGGCCAGGACGGTGCGGCGGGTCATGCCGAACCATAGAACGGGATCGGTGGGGGTGCGAACATTCGGGCCGGGGCCGAACCATGACCGATGTGCACGAAGAGGCAGACTGGTTCCCGCGGGAGTTGCGGGACTACTGGTCTGTGTCACTGGTGGAAGCAATGGTCGTGGCGGTGTGGGCCGCTGCGGTTGCGGTGAGCACCGTGCGGGGTACGGCCAGCGGTTGGACCACCGGCCAACCGGCCCCGTGGCAGGAAGACTTGTTGCTCGCGGTCGGCCCACTGGGGATTTTCGTTCTCGTCCCGTTCACCGTGGTGTTGCTGCTCGTCACCACGCGGTACCGGCATCTCGGCTTGGTCGCACCGTACTCCACGGCCGTATGCATTTTCTGTGGGCTTGTCCTTTCGTCGCCTGCCGACTGCCAGATTCTGGCGCTCAACGTCGGAACACTCTGTATCCCCTTGCTGATTCCCGTCGGCCGATTCCCCCGCCGGCCGAGATCGTCATCTCCCTCGGTGTTAGGAGGTGGAGAGCATGCCATACGGTTGCACTCTTTACTCAACGTGTACTGGTGGATCAAGCGTGGGATCCAGGTGTCCGCCATCGGGTCAGTGTTACTGACCCTGTTCCTGATGCGATCGAACGCCTTCGCCGAAAGGGTAGCGGCCGCTCTGCCGTGGCTGCTTTTTCTCCTGTCCGCCGTCCTCTGTGCGTGGTGCTGGCTGCGGCTGTTCCGCCCGTTCTTCGAGCTGTGCTGCGAGCCGTTCTTCCGCCCGCTGTACAAGATCCGGGCGCGGGGGCCGGGGGTGAAGGCAGTGCCGCCGCTCGGCCCGGTGCTGGTGATCGCCAACCACGCGGCCTGGTTCGACCCGGTGTTCCTGGGCGAGTTCATCCCCCGTCCGATCACCCCGCTGATGACCGAGAGCTTTTACAACATCTGGTTCATCCGCCCCATCCTGAAGTACGTGTTCCGGGTGATCGTGGTGCGGGAGCAGGCCGCCCGCCGTGAGGCCCCGGAACTGCAACAGGCGATCGCCGCCCTCGGCCGCGGGGAGTGCGTGGTGCTGTTTCCGGAGGGGTTCCTGCGGCGGAAGGAGGAGATGGTGCTGCGGCGGTTTGCCCAGGGGGTGTGGCACATCCTGACCGCCCGCCCGGACACCCCGGTGGTCGCGTGCTGGATCGAGGGCGGGTGGGAGAGCACGTTCTCGTGGCGGGGCGGGCCACCGGTGAAGGGCAAGCGGCTGGACTTCCGCCGGCCGATCGACGTGGGGGTGAACGCGCCCGAGGTGGTGCCGGCGGGCGTGTTGGCCGACCCGATGCGCACCCGCCTGCACCTGATGAACCGGGTGAGCGCCGCCCGCACGCACATCGGCCTGGAGCCGCTGCCGCCGTTCACCCTGCCGGCGGAAGCAGAACCGGTGCAATCGGAGCAATCGGCATGATCCGCCGGGTCGATTTCACCATCCAGCTTCGCTGACTCGCACCATCGGTACAGGCGGACGTTTGCTGCGGCGTGCCCGGCGGAACTTGAATTGATTGGCGCGCAATCCGCCCATAGGGTGAAGTGTCCTTCCGTCGCACCGGCACAACCGGCGCGACCTGATCCCACCCGGACGCACCCATGACCACACGAATTGCTTTCGCCCTCCTCGCCCTAGCGTTGCTGCTCACGGCCGGCGCCTGCCACCGCCGCGAGTGTCGGGACAACTACGACTCGTACCGCGACTGCGACCGCCGCTGAGCGTGAACACCGGCGGGCGGCCGGTGCCACGGGAGAATAGTTTTCGTGGCACCGG
>CANJKY010000656.1 GCA_947474875.1 Gemmataceae bacterium | reverse complement strand
GCTCGCGGGAGTCGCTGTTGAAGGGGGGCGATGGTGGGGTGGCGGTGGTGCCGGGCAAGGGGAAGGAGAGCCGGCTGGTGAAGCTGGTGGCGCGGGAGGACGAGCCGCACATGCCGCCGAAGAAGCCGGTGGCGAAGGAGTCGGTGGCACTGCTGGCGAAGTGGATCGACCTCGGGGCAGCCTACGACAAACCGCTCGTCGCCGGGAACGCCGCCGCGAAAGGCCCGCTCACGGTGAGCGAGAAGGACCGCCAATACTGGGCGTACCGGCCGCTCCAACACACGACCCCGCCGGCGGTGAAAGACGCCACCTGGGTGCGGAACCCGATCGACGCCTTCATCCGTGCCAGGCTCGACGCGGTCGGAATCGCACCCGCCCCCGACGCCGACAAGCGGACGCTGATCCGCCGCGTCACGTTCGACCTGACCGGCCTGCCGCCGACGCCGAAGGAGGTGGACGAGTTCGTCGCCGACATTTCCCCGAAGGCGTTCGAGAAGGTGGCCGATCGGCTGCTCGCCAGCCCGGCCTACGGTGAGCGGTGGGGCCGGCACTGGCTCGACCCCGCCCGGTACGCCGAGAGCCACGGGTTCGAGCACGACTACTTCCGCCCGAACGCCTACCACTACCGCGACTTCGTCATCAAGGCGCTGAACGCCGACATGCCCTACGACCAGTTCGTGCGGTGGCAGATCGCCGGCGACGAACTCGCCCCCAACGACCCGCTCGCCCTCGCCGCCACCGGCTTCCTCGGGGCCGGGGTGTACCCGACGCAGATCACCAACCGCGAGGCCGAGCGGATCCGGTACGACGCGATGGACGACATGCTGGCCACCACCGGCCACGCCATGCTGGCCCTGACCGTCGGGTGCGCCCGCTGCCACGACCACAAGTACGACCCGATCCCGACCCGCGACTACTACCGCCTGCTGTCGGCGTTCACCACGACTGTGCGGGCCGAGGTGGAGGTCGACCTGGGCACGCCGGAGCAGAAGGCGGCGGCCGCCGCGTTCGAGGCGAAACTGAAGCCGCTCACGGAGGAATTGAAGCGGTACGAAGCGGTTGACTTGCCGAAGGCGTTCGCCGGATGGGTAGCCGCCCCGACCGACCTGGCGGACGAGGTGGCAAGGATCACCGACAAGAAGGTGGCCGCGTCGCTGAAAACACTACTGGAGAAGAAGCAGGCGTTCGACCAACTGCCGAAAGCCCAGAAGGACGGCCTGTTGAAGTGGTTCACCCCGCACGACGCCGGGTGGAAGGAGCGACAGGCGAAAGTGGCGGCGGTGGAGAAGGAACGGCCGAAATCGACGAAGGTGACGATCCAGGCGACCACCGAGGGCCGCAAACCGATGCGGCACCACACCGCCGACGGCACCATCCCCGACTTTTACCCGACGACGCACTTCCTCAAGCGGGGCGACGCCGACCAGAAGGACGGCGAGGCAACGCCGGGGGTGCTGCAGGTGCTCGCCCGCAGGCCGGCCGACACCTGGCTCACGAAGAAGCCGGACGCCGCCACCACCTCGTTCCGCCGCGCCGGCCTGGCGAAGTGGCTGACCGACACCGACGGCGGGGCTGGGGCGCTGGCCGCCCGGGTGATGGTCAACCGCCTGTGGCACCATCACTTCGGCCGCGGGATCGTGTCAACCCTGAACGACTTCGGCATCCAGGGTGACCCGCCGACGCACCCCGAACTGCTGGAATGGCTGGCGAACGACTTGGTGGCGAACGGGTGGAAGCTGAAGCGGGTCCACAAGCAGATGGTGATGAGCCGCACCTACCAACTGGGCGGGGCGGCGAGCGAGGCGGGGCGGAAGGCCGACCCGGACAACCGGCTGTGGGGCCACCGCCCGAAGCGGCGGCTGGAGGCGGAGGCGATCCGAGACAACTGGCTGGCCGTTAGCGGGCTGCTCGACCCCACGCTGTACGGACCGGGGTTGGCCGACGAGGGGATGAGGCGGCGGAGCATCTACTTCCGCGTCCAGCGGAGCCAGTTGCCGCCGATGCTCCAGGTGTTCGACTGGCCGGACACGCTCACCAGCGCCGCCGCCCGCCCGACCACCACCGTCGCCCCGCAAGCCCTGCTGTTCCTGAACAACCCGCGGGTGCGGGAAGGGGCCGCCGCGTTCGCCGAGAAGTTGAAGGCCGAGAAGACCCCCGCCGCCGCGGTGGACCGGGCGTACCGGACGGCGTTCGGCCGCCCGCCGACGAGCGAGGAGTCGGCCACCGGGGTCGAGTTCCTGACCACCCGGCCAGCGGATCGCGGCCTGCAAGACTACGCGCTCGTGCTGTTCAGCCTGAACGAATTCATCTACGTGGATTAGCCCATGCTCTCCTCACGTCGCCAATTGCTCGCCCGGTGCGGGGCCGGGTTCGGTTCGCTCGCCATCGCCGACCTGCTCTCCCGGCAGGGGGCGCTTGCGGCCGACGCCAAGCCGTCGCTCAACCCGCTGGCGGCGAAACCGCCGCACTTCCCGGCGAAGGCGAAGGCGGTCATCTGGATCTTCGTCAACGGCGGGCACAGTCAGGTGGACACCTGGGACTACAAGCCGGAACTGGAGAAACGGCACGGCCAGCCGCTGCCCAACCTGGACAAGACCACCGGCTTCTTCACGAATCAGGTCGGCCCGCTGATGAAGTCGCCGTTCACCTGGAAGCAGTACGGCGAGTGCGGGAAGTGGGTGTCGTCGCTGTTCCCGCACCTGTCGCAGCACGTGGACCGGATGGCGTTCGTCCACAGCCTGTGGAGCGAGTCGAACAACCACAGCCCGGCCCTGTTCATGATGAACACCGGCGTGCCGCGGATGGGGCTGCCGTCGGTCGGGTCGTGGGTGACGTACGGCCTGGGCAGCGAGAACGAGAACCTGCCCGGGTTCGTCGTCATGTCCGACCCGAAGGGCCGCGGGCTGCCGAAGGGGCACACGCTGAACTGGACGAACGGGTTCCTGCCCGGCGCGTTCCAGGGGACGTGGCTGAAGCCGCAGGGCGACCCGATCGACAACCTGAAACCGGCGGCCGGGGTGACGGCGGCGGACCAGGAGGCGGCGCTCGGGCTGATGACGAAGCTGAACCGCCTGAGGGAGCCGTCCGCCGCGGACCGGGAGTTGGAAGCCCGCGTCAAGAGCTTCGAGCTGGCGTACCGGATGCAGTCGGCCGCCCCGGACGCGATGGACATCAGCCGGGAGTCGAAGGCGACGCAGGAACTGTACGGGGTCGGGCGGAAGGAGTGCGACCACTTCGCCCGCCAGTGCCTGACCGCCCGCCGGCTGGTCGAGAAGGGGGTGCGGTTCGTGCAGATTTACAGCGGCGGGATGGACAACCAGTTGAGCTGGG
>CANJKY010000655.1 GCA_947474875.1 Gemmataceae bacterium | reverse complement strand
GTTCGGAATGTTGATGGTCGGGGTGTCCAGCCGCTTGTCCGAAATCCCGGTCGGGTCGTCGATGACGACCGAGTTCGGCAGGGAGTCGGCCACCGGGGTGGGGGTGGAGGTGTTGTCCACCTGCCAGGTGGTGGTGGAACCGGGGGGCGAACCGACGATGGTGGCCGTCGTCCACCCGGCGGGCAGGGTGCCGACGGCGGTGGTGTCGAAGTTCTGGCTGAACACCAGGGCCGGGACACAGCGGTCTTCGAGTTGGACGGCAAACAGTTGGGCTGTCGTCGCGGGCCGGCGGGCGAACGTCGGGGTGGGCATGTCAACCTCGGCTGTGGGATGAACTTCCTTGCGGGTCGATGAATGCGGACGGAATACTCGGCACGCCCGGTACAACCGGGCCGGGGGAGTCAGCCGGGTGAGTAATTTTGTGCAAATAGCGAAAACGAATGCAAGAGGGAAAGTGTGATTGAGACAGGGATTGGGTGAGTTGGCAGGACGGCAACGAAAAAGCCCCTGCTGGATAGCAGGGGCCTTTCGGGATTCATCGCGATTCGATCAGGCCAGGGCCGGGGCCTGCGGGGCGGGGGCCGGGGCGCCCTTCTGCTTCACCTTCACCTCCCCGGCCTTCAGGAACTCGATGATCGCCTGCTCGCCGGCGTCGCCCAGCCGCCGCTCGTGCAGCTTGAGCACCCGCGTGTACCCGCCCGGCCGGTCCTTGAACCGCGGGCCGAGCACGTTGAACAGCTTCTTCAGCACGGTGTTCGTGGTGCGGTCTTCGGCCGGCTCGTTCTTCTTGTCGTAGATGCCGGTGCCGTGGGTCGGCCCGAGCCAGGCCATCGCCTGCCGCCGCAGGTGCAACGCCCGCGTCTGGAGCCGCTTCTTCTCCCCCTCGTCGGCGGTGCCGTCCGCCTGCTCGGTGATCAGAGCGGCCTTCTTCGCCATGGTGATCAGCTTCTCGATGAACGGCCGCAGCTCCTTCGCCTTCGGGGTGGTCGTCTTGATCGTCTCGTGGGTGATGAGCGACCGGCTCAGGTTGCGGAACAGGGCCAGCCGGTGGCTGGCGTTGCGGTTCAGCTTGCGGCCTTTGCGGCGGTGATTCACGGCGGCGTCTCCGGATAGTGGAACCCTCACCCCGTGCCAAGGAAGGTGAGTGGCGATGGGGTGAACCCCGGCAGTCATGCCGGGGGTGGCGACTCAAGCCACCCCCGGCATGACTGCCGGGGTTCACCAAGATCGGATTAGCGGCGGGCCACCTTCATGCCCAGGTGCAGCCCCCGCTCCTTCAGCTTGCTGGTCACTTCCTTCAGCGTGGTCTCGCCGAAGTTGCGGACCTCGAGCAGCTCCTCCTCCGACCGCGACACCAGCTCGCGGACGGTGGCGATGCCCTCGGACTCCAGGCAGTTGGTCGCCCGCACCGACAGCTCCAGTTCGGCCAGGCTCATGTTCAGCTTCCGCTCCATCTCCAGGTCGACGCCGGCGGCGGCCGGCCCGCCGATCTCGATCGGCTCGTCCAGCGCCACCTCCGGCCCCGGCTCGTTGTACTGCACGAACGCGTTCAGGTGCTTCCGCAGGATCTTGGCCGCCTCCACCACCGCCATCTGCGGGCCGACGGTGCCGTTCGTCCACACGTCCAGCAGCAGCTTGTCGTAGTTCGTCTTCTGCCCGACCCGCGTCTCCTCGATGTCGTACTTCACCCGCGTCACCGGGCTGAAGCTGCTGTCCACCGGGATGACGCCGATCTCCCGCTCCTTGCCCGCGTTCTCCTCGGCCGTGCGGTACCCGCGGCCGTTCTCCACCGTCATCTCCATGACGAACGGCACGTCCGCCGTCAGGGTGGCGATCTTGTGCTCCGGGTTGACGATCTGCACCAGCTCGTCGTGCTGGATGTCGGCCGCCAGCACCTCCCGCTTGTCCCGCGACCCGTGGATGTCGATCCGCAGCGTCTTCGGCTGGTCCGACTGGTTCTTCACCACCAGCGCTTTCACGTTCAGGATGATGTCCGTCACGTCCTCGACCACGCCCGGGATGGTGCTGATCTCGTGCTGCACCCCCTGGATCTTCACCCGGGTGATGGCGCTGCCTTCCAGGCTGCTGAGCAGGATCCGCCGCAGGCTGTTGCCCACGGTCATGCCGAACCCCCGCTCGAACGGCTCGACCGAGAACCGGCCGTAGGTGTCGGTCAGGGTGGCCCGGTCGGACTGGACTCGGTTGGGCAGTTCCAGCCCTCGCCAGCGAACTCGCATGGGAACCCCTCCGTGCCCGGCCCTCGGCTTTCCGCATCGTCGGCCGGTGTCGCGGGCACCGGGGGTCGACGGCGAGCCAAAGGGGAGCGGGCGGAGATTACGGAACCGTCACAGGAGCCGCCGCCGGTTCGCGTGCCGGGGCGGAAGCTTCTTGGCGAACCCCGGCCGCAAGGCCGGCGGGTGCGAGTGGGCAGGCTCGCACCCACGGCCCTGGCGGGCCGGGTTCGCCCGAAATTAGCGGGTCGCGATTTCGATGATCAGCTGCTCGCGGATGTCGCTGATCCGCGGGTCCACGTCCTGGCGGGTGGGCAGCCGGGTCATCTTGCCTTCCGGCTCGTCGTTGTTCGTGATCATCAGGAAGTCGGGCACCTGCGGCGGGGTGGTCTGCAGGTTGGTGCGGGCCAGCTTCAGGCTCCGCTCGCGGGTCTTCACCTTGATGCTGTCGCCGGCCCGCAGCAGCACGCTCGGGATGTCGCACTTGCGGCCGTTCACCAGCACGTGCCCGTGGGCCACCAGAGAACGGGCGGCCGGGCGGGACGGGGCGAACCCGAGCCGGTGGACGACGTTGTCCAGCCGCCGCTCCAGCAGGGTGAGCATCACCTCGCCGGTGTTCGACGGGCTGCGGCCGGCCAGCTCGAAGTACCGGCGGAACTGCCGCTCCAGCACCCCGTAGAAGAACTTCAGCTTCTGCTTCTCGCGGAGGCGGATGCCGTACTCGGACACCTTGCTCCGCCGCAGCCCGTGCATGCCGGGCGGCGGGGCTTCACGGTCGATCGGGCACTTGGGGGTGTAGCAGCGGCTGCCCTTCAGGTACAGCTTGACCTTCTCGCGGCGGCACCGCTTGCAGACGGGGTCGGTGAAACGAGCCATGTACACAGCCCGGCGGACGGCCGGGTCCAACAGGGGTCACAGGTGGGTCGAGCGTAAACCCCGGCGAACCCCTGGGTCGTGGGCGGGGCGAACTCGAAAAACAGCATGCCCAGGGCGTCCGCCCTGGGCTGCGTTAGACCGCCCCCTTCGGGGGCCGGATGACTACACCCGCCGCTTCTTCGGCGGGCGACAGCCGTTGTGCGGCAGCGGCGTGACGTCCTCGATC
>CANJKY010000654.1 GCA_947474875.1 Gemmataceae bacterium | reverse complement strand
CGCGAACACCGCGCTCAGCCCGTAGTAGTCGTCCTGCGTCCACCGCTCGAACGGGTGGTTGTGGCACTTCGCGCACTGCATTCGCACGCCCAGGAACAGTTGGGCGGTGGACTCGGCCAGGGCGGTCGGGTCCTTGGCGATGCGGTAGTAGTTGGCCGGCGGGTTGGCGTAGGTGTTGCCGGTGGCCGTCAGCAGGTCTTTCACCACCGCGTCGAACGGGCGGTTGGCGGCGAACTGCTCCCGCAGCCACGCCTGGAACCCGGTGGACCCCTTCAACTGGATGGCCTTGCGGCTCGACCGCAGCACGTCCGCCCACTTGAGCGCCCAGAAGTCGGCGAACTCGGGCAGCGTCACCAAGGTGTCGATCAGCTTGTCCCGCTTGCCCTTGTCCGCGTCGGCCAGGAACGCCGTCGCTTCGGTCGCCGTCGGCATCCGGCCGACCGCGTCCAGGTACGCCCGCCGCACGAACTCGCTGTCGGTACACAGCTCGCTGGGCAGGATGGTCATCTGCTTCAGCTTGGCGAACGTGTGCGTGTCCACGAAGTTGTGTTCCGGCGGGTTCGGCCACTTGAACCCGTCCCGCGGCTCCAGGTACGTCAGCCGCACGCTCACCATCTCTTCCAGGTAGCGGGCGAGGATGGCAACCTCACCCGGCCGGCGGAACTCGACCAGCCCGGTCGGGGTCACGTCGGCCACGCTCGGGTCGCTACTGCTCAGGTTGGTCAGCCGGGTGACATCTCGCGTCTTCCCGTCGGCGAACGTCGCCTGGACCGCCAGTTGCTGCCACCGGGCCGGGCTCAGTTGCACCCGCCCGCCGGGCGTCACCTCCAGTTTGGTCACCGCCGGCAGATCCTTCGGGTCGTCCGGCAGCCCGCCTTTCAGCCACCCGGACAGCAACTC
The DNA here is from genome assembly GCA_947474875.1 of Gemmataceae bacterium. Lineage (GTDB taxonomy): Bacteria > Planctomycetota > Planctomycetia > Gemmatales > Gemmataceae > JALHQU01. Next base: position 2,436 of record CANJKY010000654.1, on the reverse strand, counting down.
GGCCGGCAGGCTGTTCGCCAGCAGCCGCGCCCCGCCCTCGTGCGGCACCCGCCCCAGCCCCTTTAGCCAGATGAGCGCGTTCGCCGGGTCTTGCGAGTCGGACCGGCGGCCGAACTGGTCGCGGGTGAGCTGCAAGTAATCGGCGGCCGGGTCGAACCCGCGGAGGGACAGCTTGAACCCGTTCTTCCCGCTCGGGGTGCCGTGGCACGCGCCCATGTTGCACCCGCCCACGTTCATCACCGCCACCACCTCGTGCCGGAAGCTGACCGGCTTGGCCGCGGCCGAATCTTTCACCGTCACCGCAACCGTCGCCGTCTTCCCGCCGGCGACGAGGGTGAGCGTGGTGGTGCCGTCTTTCAGCCCGCGGAGGAATAACCCTTCCCCGACTTGCGCCACATCGACCGGGTTTGAGGTCACGTCCGCCAGATGGGTCAAATCCCGCACCTGGCCGTTCGAGTATTCCCCGGTGACGACCAGTTGGCGGACGTCCCGCGGCCCGGTGAGCGTGACCGCCGGAGGGGTGACGACCAGCTTGAACGGTTGGCCGACTGTCGCGGCCCGTTCGGCCGGGTCGGTCGGAACCCCGGCCAGTGCCAGCGGACAAACGACGAACGTCACGAGCGCCGCGGGGATTCGGCCCATCGGAAGCCTCGGATGAGTAGGCGGGGCCGCGGCGGACGGCGGCCCGGTGGGGGAACCGGATCGGTTCGTGTTCTAAGGTTACACGCTCCGGCCGGCGGAATCGAGGGAAAACGGCCGGCCGCCACCCAATGACCACCACGCACGCCCCGCCCGACGCGATGACCCGCGACCAGTTCGTGGCGGCGGTCCGCGCGTGCGGGGTACTCAGTTCGAAGCAGCTCACGCGGCTGGACGACGCCCTGTCCCCGTTCCTGCGGTCCCCGCGGGAACTGGCCGACCACCTGATCCGCGAGCGGTTCCTCAGCCGGTTCCAGGCGGAGCGGCTGCTGGCCGGGCGGACGGACGGGTTCCTGATCGGCCCGTACGCGGTGCTCGACTACCTGGGGAAGACGGACGCCAGCCGGGCGTACAAGGCCCGCCACCGGACGATGAACCGGCTGGTGGAGATCCAGATCCTGACGGCCGCGGCCACCGCCACCGACGACCAGCGGACGGCCGTCCACACCGCCGCCCGCGCCGCCGCCCGCCTCGCCCACCCGAACGTCATCACCCTGCTGGACGTGAACGCCATCGGCGGCCGGGTGTACCTGGTTCGGGAGTATGTGGACGGCACCGACCTCGGGGCGGTGGCGAAGGGGCACGGCCCGATGCCGGTCGGCCGGGTGTGCGAGTTCGTTCGGCAGGCGGCCCACGGGCTGAGCCACGCCCACGAGCGGGACACGGTGCATGGCCGGCTGACCCCGGCGAGTATCCGCGTCGGCCGACCGGGCGGCACCGGGCCGGAGGAGAGGCCGGTGGTGAAGGTGGGCGGTCTGGGGTTGGGGTTGCTTGCCGGCGACCCGGCGGACGGCGGGTTCGAGCACCTGGCACCGGAGCTGTTCGAGCCGGCCGCCATCCTGTCGGCCGAAGTGGACGTGTACGCCCTTGGCAGCGTCTTCCACCTCGCGCTCACCGGGTTGCCTCCGCACCCGGCCGCCAGCTACGCCGACGCCGAACGTCGCCGGCACGCCCCGCTCCAACCGGTGCAGTACCTGCGGCCGGACCTGCCGGCGGCGGTGGCGGCGGTGCTCGCGGCTATGCTGTCGAATGACCCGGCTGCCCGGCCGACCGCCGCGGCTGTGGCCGAGGCGGTGGAGCCGTTCGCGGGCGAGGACGCAGCGGCGGCGGTGGACTTCGCTCTGTCGTCGCGGCACAAGTCCGGACCGATCTCCCTCGGGGCTGGGCTGTCCGGCCTCATCCCCCAGGAGGTGTCGGACACGTTCGTTCCGAACCCGTGGGCGGATCTGTCCGTTCCGACGGCGACGACCGACACCGGCGACGAGACGAAGCAGCCGACCGTTCGAGTCGAGTCGCCCCCGCCGTCCCGCGAGAAGCGGACGGCGGGTGACGCGGTCATCCTCGGGCTGAGCATCGCCGCCGGGCTGGCCGTGCTCGGCGGGCTGGCGGTGGCGGTTCGGCTGGTACTGGGGTAAACGGCGGATCACGTCTGGAGCGCAAGTCCGGTCGGCATGTCGTGCGGCCATACACTATCGCCCATGAGCACACTCCTGTTCCAGAACGGGCGGGTGATCGACCCGGCCCAGGGCGTCGATCGGGTCACCGACCTGTATGTGGCGGACGGGCTGGTGGTCGGCCTCGGCCCGCACCCCGGCCTCACCCCGGACCGCGTGCTGGACTGCACCGGCAAGATCGTGACGCCGGGGCTGATCGACATGCACGTCCACCTGCGGGAGCCGGGCCGGGAGGAGGACGAGACGATCGAGACCGGGGCGAGCGCGGCCATCGCCGGCGGGG
>CANJKY010000653.1 GCA_947474875.1 Gemmataceae bacterium | reverse complement strand
CTCGACCCGTTCGAGCCGGACGTGGGCGGGTTGAACATGCCTGCCAGGCTGGTGGAGCAACTCGACCCGCTGTTCCATCTGGTGCTGGACACCGGCAACCGGGCGTGGCGGGCGGCGAAGACGGCGAACATCGATCGGCGGAAGGCGGGCGTTATCCTCGGCAACATCTGCCTGCCGACGGACAAGGCGTCGGAGTTGGCGCGGCAGCACCTCGCCTCGGACCGCGGGCGTCCCGCTCGCACTCAAGAAGCGGGCCAGAGGCCCGCGGTCCAAGAGGTTCACCCGCTGAACCGGTACGTGGCCGGGCTGCCCGCGGGGCTGCTGGCGCAGGCGCTCGGGCTGGGCGGGGGCACGTTCACCCTGGACGCGGCGTGCGCCTCCACCCTGTACGCGGTGAAGTTGGCGTGCGACGAACTGCTGAGCGGGCGGGCCGACCTGATGCTGGCCGGCGGGGTGAACCGCTCCGACTGCCAGTACACGCAGATGGGGTTCGCCCAGTTGCGGGCGCTGTCGCCATCCGGCCGGTGCTCGCCGTTCGACGCCGCCGCCGACGGGCTGATGGTGGGCGAGGGGGCCGGGGTGTTCGCGCTCAAGCGGCTCTCCGACGCCGAGCGGGACGGGGACACGATCCACGCGGTGCTGTGCGGGTGGGGGCTGAGCAACGACACCAGCGGCAACCTGCTCGCCCCGGCGAAGGAGGGGCAACTGCGGGCGATGCGGGCGGCGTACCGGCGGGCCGGGTGGGAGCCGAACGCGGTCGGGCTGATCGAGTGTCACGCCACCGGCACCCCGGTCGGCGACGCGGTCGAATTCGACAGCCTGCGGGCGCTGTGGGAGAACCGGCCGGGGCGGGCGGTGATCGGGTCGGTGAAGTCCACCGTCGGCCACCTGCTGACGGGGGCGGGTACGGCGGCGCTGGCGAAGGTGATCCTGGCGATCCGCAACAAAACCCTGCCGCCGCAGGCGAACTTCGCCCGGCCGGGACCGGCGGGGTACGCCGACGGGCCGTTCCGGGTGCTGACACAGGCCGAGCCGTGGAACTCGACCGGCCCGCGGCGGGCGGCGGTGAGCGGGTTCGGGTTCGGCGGGGTGAACGCCCACCTGCTGGTGGAGGAGTACGCCGGCCCGCTGCCGACCGCGGCGAGCGTGCCGGCGGTGCCGTCGCCCGGCGAGCCGATCGCCGTGGTCGGCCTCGGGGCGCACGTCGGCCCGTGGGATGGCGAGCGGTTCCGCGAGTTCATCCTGGGTGGAGGGGAAGCGCACGACCCGCAGCCGAAGCGGAACGGCTGGGGCCGGTCCACCGCCGAGTGCCCGCCCGGCCAGTTCATCGAGACGCTCACCACCCCGCTCGACCGCTTCCGCATCCCGCCGAAAGAGCTGGAGGAGATGCTGCCGCAGCAACTGCTGATGCTACAGGTGGCGGCGGACGCGGTGGCCGACGCCGGGCCGGTCGGGTCGGCGGAGCAGGCGGTGAAGACGGGGGTGTTCGTCGGCCTCGGGCTGGACCTGAACACCACCAACTTCCACGTGCGGTGGGCCGGGGTGAAGGATCTCCCCCCCCTCACCGCCGACCGCACCATGGGCGCGCTCGGCAGCATCGCCGCCAGCCGCATCGCCCGCACGTTCGGGTTCGGCGGGCCGAGCTTCACCTGCTGCTCGGAGGAATCGTCCGCGGGCACGGCGGTGCAACTGGCGGTGCGGGCGCTGCGGCTCGGGGAGATCGACCGGTCCGTCGTCGGCGGGGTGGACCTGACCGGCGACCCGCGGCAACTGCTGGCCACGGCCGAGGTACGGGGGAACACGACGACGGCGGACGGGGCGGCGGCGGTGGTGCTGAAGCGGCTGTCCGATGCGGAACGCGACGGCGACCGGGTGTATGCGGTGATCCGCGGGGTGGGCGTGGCGGTCGGCGGTGAGCCGGGCCGCGGGCGGACGGACCCGGCGGCGTATGCGTCGGCCTTGCTCCGCGCCTGCACCGACGCCACCGTCGATCCGGCGTCCATTGACCTGATCGACGCCGCGGCCGGCAGCCCGGCGGACGACGCCGTCGAGGGCGAAGCCCTGCTGGCGGTGCTGGCGGCGAAGGAGCGGCCGTTCCCGCTGGCCGTGGCCGCGTCCCGCACCGCCGTCGGGCACACCGGGGCGGCGGCCGGGGCGGTCGGACTGGTGCGGGCGTGCCTGGCCCTGCACCACCAGATCCTCCCGCCCACCTCCCCGCACCGCCTGCCGGCCGGCGAGGTGTACGCCACCTCCGCCCCACGGTACTGGCTGACCGACCGCGATTCTCCCCGCAGGGCTGCGGTGGCGGCGATCGGCGCCGACGGGTCGTGCGTGCAGGTGGTGCTGGAGGAGCATGCGGCGAAGCCGGCGACCTCGGCCCAGCCGCTCGGCGCTCGGCCCGAGGCGGTGTTCGTGGTGGACGGCGGCAAGCCGGCCGACCTGCTCGCCGGGCTGAAGCGGCTGGAAGCGTGGGCGGCAGAGCGATCCGACTGGCCGGTCGAGCGGCTGGCCCGCGGGTGGTTCGCCGAGACCCCGCCGCACGCGGCGCGAAAGCTGGCCGCCGCGGTGGTGGCCCGCGACGCGGCCGAACTCCGTGACCTGCTCGGCGTGGCCGAATTCGCCGTGCGGTCCGACGCCCCGCCGTCCGACCCGCGACCCGGCGTCCGCGACCGCGTGTTCTACTCGCCCAGCCCGATCGGCTCGCACGGCAAGCTGGCGTTCGTGTTCCCCGGCTCGGGCAACCAGTTCGCCGGCATGGGGCGGGAGTTGGGCACGCAGTTCCCCCACGTGCTGCGGCGGCAGCAGGTCGAAAACGCGCTGCTGCGGCAGCAGTACGGCCCGCACCTGTTCTGGGCGAACGCCATCCCGCCGGCCGCCACCGCAAAGCAGTTCCTGTTCGGCCAGGTGACGCTCGGCACGCTGGTCAGCGACACCCTGGTGTCGCTCGGCCTGAAGCCGGAGGCGATGCTCGGGCAGAGCCTGGGGGAGAGCGCCGGGCTGTTCGGCCTGCGGGTGTGGGCGGACCGGGACGAGATGCTGCGGCGGATCCAGGCGTCCACCCTGTTCGGTCCGGACCTCGGCCCGCCGTACAACGCGGCCCGCCGCCAGTGGGGCGTGCCGGACTCGAAGCCGCTGGACTGGGTGACGGCGGTGATCGGCGCGTCGGCGGACGAGGTGCGGGCGAAGCTGCGGCCGGACCGCCGGGCGTTCCTGCTGATCGTCAACACCCAGACCGAGTGCGTCGTCGGCGGGGTGGGGGCGGACGTGAGCGCGCTGGCCACGGCGGTCGGTCGGCCGGCCCTAGCCCTGTCCGGGGTGACCCTGGCGCACTGCGAGGCCG
>CANJKY010000652.1 GCA_947474875.1 Gemmataceae bacterium | reverse complement strand
GGAGAAGGTGCAGGCGGAGGCGGCCCGGCAAGGGGTGGCCGGGGAGAGCAGCGGGAACGCCAGCTACAACGGGTTCACCTACGAGCGGAACGCGCCGGTGCGGGTGGTGTTCGCCCGTGACGGCGGGTGGGAGGCGGACACGGCGAAGGCGCTGGCGGCGGCGACGAAGAAGGCGGTGGCGCGGGCGGCGGCGATGGCCGAGGGGGCCGGGCTGAAGGCGGGCGAGGTGGTGTCCATCGGCGAGCCGCCGGCGGCGGTGATCGGCACCCAGACGATCTACAACTACGCCGGGGTGAGCGGGGCGGCGGTGGCCGGCATGGTGGCCGACCCGCAGGACGAGTTCGTGGACGGCGAACTGGTGCGAAAGGTCCGCGTGCGGGTGGTGATGACCGTGGGGAAGTGACGGAGCCGCTCGCGGAGGGCACGGATGATTCATCACTTTGGGGATCGTGAGCAGTTCGCCATCGAACTCGGCCAAGTGCAACAGGGCACACCGACCACAGGCATTCGGGTGGTGGAGTTGTGGGCCGCCGGCCGCGACCTGTGCTGCGACGATAACCACGCATTCGTCCCGCAGTTTTGCATGTCCGTTGAGGGCACAATCACCGGGCTGCTGTCCGACCGCGACCGAAGCTTCCCATGCCCCGAGTTGTCTCCGGAGGAGAACCACCGGCGGTTGCAGGTCGCCGAGTACGGTGTTTCCAGTCGCTATTTCTTCATGGATTGGGGGCCGACCACCGACAACCTGGCCTCGTACCTGTTCCGGCGTGACTCCGTTGCAGTCATCACGTTCGAGTTCTGGCGGCCGGCGCACCCACGGCCTGACGAACTCGGACGGGTGTTCGTAGTTGAACTGCCGGAGCGCGCGTTACTTCTTTCGCTGCACCAAGCGGTGTGCGTCCTGAGAAGTGGGACGTAGAGACCAACCTCGACGGAGCTTCACGGCGTACCCGCAGGCGGTGTTGCCCAGGCTGCCACGACATGCGGGTCGAGGACGGTGATACCGGGGTAGCGAACGAAATCGCTGCCGTTGAGTGTGAGGATGTGGGCGATCCCCTGCGCGTGCATCAGGGCGGCGAGCCGGGCGTCGTGAACCTGCTTCCCCTGCACTGCGAACGTGACGACCAAGTTTCGCCAGATGGGGTAAAGCGTGGGCGGCTCGGAGAGCAGGGCAAACCGCTGCTCGACCTTCTGGAGCCGCAACTCCGCATGCGGGACGGTCAGCCCGAACCCGCCGCGGGAGGACGCCGGGCGGGTACACACGTTCCAGAACTCGGCCACGTTCTGAGTGGCCGTGACGAGTTTGTCGCCTCGGGCCGTGAGCACGTCCGCCGCCTGCCTTACGATGGCGTGGAGAGGGTCGGTCGGCTCGAACAGCCGGAGCAGGATGCCGGAGTCGGTGAGGACGAACATCAGTCGTGGTCGTCGTACAGGTCGGCCCGCGACCAGTCCGCCGGGAGCGCGTGCCCGCTGCCCATCGCCGCCATCTCGTCGAGCAACCGCCGAGCGTCTTCGGGTGACGAGTCGGGGTCGGAGAGAAATACCGGGGTGGCCGGAGGCCTGTTCCCGACAAGCCGTGGTTCGAACTCGACCTCGCAGGAGTCCGGCAGTGCGACCGGCTCGGTCGGCGTGAACACCCCGTTCTCATAAACCGCATGGATGACCGGCATGAGAGCGCCTCCGAAACTCACGGTGTCCAGTATACCGCAAAACACTCATTGCCCCGGTTTGCGGTCGCTCAGCACCGCCCGCAGTACCTCCTTGCCGGCGTTGTACACCTGGCCGAACACCTTCTTGGTGCGGTGGACGGCCGCGTCGATGTGCAGCGCCCGCAATAGGCTCACCCCGCGGGCGTGGTCCAGCCGCTCGGCGATCTCGGGCAGCAGGTCGTCCCGCACGTTCAGCACCCGTCCGGCCGCGGTACACACCGGCACCACGCCTTCCACCCCGTTGCCGAACGCCTCCTTCGCCGCCGCCGCCGCCTCGCGGATGGACACCTCCTTCGGCCGGGTGCCGGCCCGCCAGTCGTACGGCGGGGCCCACTCCATCGCCGGCGTCAGGTGGTCGATCTGGGTGAGGGCGACCAGCACCGGCGGCATCCGCAGTTCGGGGCGGGCGGCGAACTCGGCCCGGATGCGGGTGAGGAACTCTACCTCCGGGGCGCGGGCGGCGGACCGGGCTGGCACCGCCAGCACCACCACGTCCGCCCGGCGGACGGCGTCCACCGCGTTGGCGATGTCCGCCTCGCCGGGGCCTTCCACCCCGAACCCGACGGTGTCGAGAAACGTGAGTGGGGGCAGCCCGGCCTGGTTCAGGTCGTACTTGGTGGTGGCGGCGGTGAGCGGGCCGACGTCCACAGCGGCTTTCGTGTCGCCGAGGGCGGCATTCACCAGACTGGACTTGCCCGCCTTCACCGGTCCGACGATGGCCACCGTCACCCGTGGCAATTCGGTTGACGCCGGCGGCTGCTCCGCTTGGGCGTTCCGCTTCGCCGCTTCCTCTTCGGTCAGCACCGGCGGCACCTGATGGGCGGCCATCAGCTCGCGGTACTTCTTCGCCCCCACCCGCAGCCGCCCGCTGTTCAGTTCGATGAAGTACCGGCCCATCTCGTGGATGTAGCTCAGGTAGAACCAGTGCAGCACGTTCTTCTGGATCTGGTCGAACGCCGACTGCAGCCCGCCCTTGGTGGCGATCACCTGCGCCGCCGCCTTCAGCGGGTTCAGCACCGCCGACGCCAGCCAGTACACGTTCCGCCCGGTCTCGTACCACTCGGTCGCCTGCTTCGCCCGCCGGATGTTGTTCAGGGTGATGAGGTGGCTGCCGGGAACGTACTCGTCCACCCGCCGGCCGAGGTCCGCGGCGGCCAGCTCGAACGCGGTCAGGATCTCCGGCAGGGTGAGGTGGCCGAACGGGTCGGCGGCGACCGGCTTATAGTGGCGGGCGACGGCCAGCGCCAGGGTCTGCGCCTCGTCGGCGTACCGCTTGAGCGCGTTCGGGTCGTCGAAGTCGGTCAGCTCGATCGGCTTGGCGTCGGTGGCGTACTTCTCGACGGTCAGCCACGCCGCGACATCGCGGTCGGTCCAGTACGGCAGCGGGTCGTCGAAGTTGGGCTTGGGCAGGATGCCGGAGCCGCCCTTGCGGGTCCAGTACCAGCCGAGGCCGTAGGCGAGGAGGAAGCAGGCGGCCATCCCGCCCCAGTACACGAACGACCAGCCGGTGACGTACAGGTGGTACACCCCCACCCCGCACAGGAACACCACCGGCAGCAGGTAGATGCCGACGACGATGGCGATCCGCCGTTTCGCCCCGCGGGGGATCATGGGCACCCTCTCGTAGGGTGGGG
>CANJKY010000651.1 GCA_947474875.1 Gemmataceae bacterium | reverse complement strand
GTCTGGGGCAGGCTAGCGTTCCCGCCCGCCATCGGCCACGAATGTGAGGGGGTCTTCAACTGTCACACGGGCGATGTCAACCCTTATATGACACCACCACCTGCTGCGTGGTCGGCGGCAGCGGGTGGAACTCGCTGCGGGCGAACCCGGCGGCGGCGAACATCCGCTCGTACTCGGCGAACGTGTACGCGTCCCCGCCGGCGGTGGTGGCCAGCATGGTCAGGGCGAAGGTGGCGGTGCCCGGCGGGGTCACCCGATCCGGTTCCGGGATGAACTCCAGCGTCACCGCCCGCCCACCCGGAGCGAGGGCGGCGTGCGCCTTCTTCGCCAGCAGTTCGCACGTCGGCGGGTCGAAGTGGTGCAGGAAGTTGGTGAGCAGCACCACGTCATACGGGCCGCCCCAGTCCACGTCGAACGCGCTGCCGGGCAGCAGGGTGTGCCGGTCGGCCACCCCCTCAGCTTTGGCGAACTCAGCCGCCACAGCCAGCACGTTCGCCCAGTCGAGGGCGGTGACGTGCGCCCGCGGGTCGCGTCTGGCCACGGCGATGCCGAACAACCCGTGCCCGGCCGCCACGTCCAGCACCCGCAGCGGGCGGTCGGCCCCGCCGACCAGGCCGGCCAGCAGTTCGGCCGGCATCCGCATCATCGGGGCCATCGCCCGGGCGAACGCCACCCACACCGGGTTGTCGTGCGACACCGTCCCCTCGGCCGATGTGGCCGTGCCGCCGCGGCGGACGGCCGCCGTCAGGTGTTGGAAGCAGTCGCGGAGTTGCGGGGTGAGCAGAAACTCGAGCGTCCCGCCCAGGTACGCCGGCGAGCGGCGGTTGAGGAACACGTCGGCGTCCGGGGTGAGGGCGTACCGCTCACCGTCCTTGCGGAGGAAGCCGAGGATGGTCAGGTAGTCGGCCAGCACGCGAACCCCTTTGGCCGACGCCTGGCAGGCGGTCGCCAAGTCCGCAGCGGTGGTCTTCCCGGCGGCAATGTGGGTGAACAGGTCGAGTTCCACCGCCGCCCGCAGGGCTTCGGTCCGCTGGAACGCGTTGGCCGTTTCGAAGAACAGGGCGGGGGAGGGAGCGGTCGGGGGCATCGGGAGTTCCTGGCGGGTGGACTCAGCCCCGCTGTTCTATCCGCCGCTCGCTGCCGCGGACCCCGAACCGGCCTCACTTCTTCTTCGCCGCCGCCAGCTTGATGTACTTCTCCGGGTCGGCCTTGAACTCGTCGCGGCAGCCGGAGCAGCACACGTAGTACGTCTTCCCGGCGTGGGTGACGGCGATCGTCCCCCGCCCGCCGGACACGATGCACTCCGGCCCGCCGCCGGTGTCGGCGAACGGCTCGCCCTCCTTCGTCGCCCCCACCTGGAACTGGCGGGTGAACGCGGTCGCCGTCTTCGGCCTGGTCGCCATCTGGTACAGGTGCCGGTTGTGGTGTAGTACGGTGAGGGTGAACTGCTGCACGGTGTCGCCGTCGGTCCGCTCGGCGGTGAGGATCGCCTCCTTCTGCTTGCCGACCGTCAGCGTGCCCTCGAACTTCTGCTCGGCCTTGTCCGGGGTGGTGAGGGTGAGGGTGAACCCGCCCTTCGGGTCGTACCGCAGTTCGCCGGTAGCGAAGTGCGGGTTCTTCTCGAACGTGACCATCAGCCAGGCGTCGTCGCCCTTGAACTGCCACCCCCACTCGGCCCGCTCGGACCAGAACGTCTTCGCCTTATCGTCCGCCCGGCCGGTCCCCTTCCACGCCCCGATGAGCGGGTTGAGCGGCTGGAACGCCTCCTTCGCCGTCTTCGGCTTTTCGACCGGGTCGGCGGCGAGGGCGGCGGCCACGAGCAGGGTGGTGAACATGCGGCGGACCTCGGCGGGGGTGCCAAAGATGTAGACGCTCGCCGCCGGGAAGCGTTTCAGCCGAACGCCGCGCGTTCGACCTCGGCCCGATCGATCCGCGGGGTGCCGCCGCGGTGTTCACACACGCGGGCGGCGTAATGGCTGGCGAACCGGGCACAGTCCTTCAGCGACCGCCCCTCCAAGTGCAGGCACACCATCGCGGCGGTGAACGAATCGCCGGCCCCGACGGTGTCCACCACCGCGGCAGGGATGCCAGGTTCGTGAATGTCCTCATGGAACCCGAACACGTCGCATCCCGAACCGCCGTGCGTCCACATGACACACCGCTGTTCCGGCGTCGTCAGGCAGACGAGGCGTTTCACGAACTCAACCGGGTCACCGAGTTCGCGGCCGAGAACCGCGGCCAGCCGTGGTGCTTCGTCGGTATTCAACTTCACCCATTCGGCACGAGCCAGGCTCGCCCTCACGGCCCCCGGCTGGACGTGCGGCTCACGGAGGTTGACATCGTACACCCGGAGCGGCGCCCCCTCGCCTTCGTGGAGTTGGGTGCGGAGGGCGTTCTGGATCGTATCCCAACTGGTGTCCGCCCGCTGGGCGAGGGTGCCGAAGCAGATCGACTTGCACTTGCGGACGAGGTGCCGGAACTCCTCGGTCCACCCGATGTGGTCCCACGCCACGTTCTGCACGATCTCGTAACTCGGCTGGCCTTGTTCGTCCACCGTCACCTGCACGGTGCCGGTCGGGTGCGTCGGGTCGGTCTGGATGAACTCGTCGCTCAACCCGAGCCGCCGCACCTCGGCCCGCAACTCGCGGCCCAGGTCGTCGTCCCCCACCCGCGAGACGACGACCGCCTCGTGGCCCAGGTTGTGGCAGTGGAAGGCGAAGTTGAACGGCGCCCCGCCGGCCACCTTGCGGCCGTCCGGGAACACGTCCCACAGCAGTTCGCCGACGCCGACGATCATCACCCCACCAGCATCGGGGACGGGGACGGGACGTAGTCGAAGTCCCGCGGGGTGTCGATCAACTCCTCGTGGTCGCCCTTGTCGCGGAAGATGTGCAGGATCCGCCCGCGGTTCATGTCGTCGAACTTGGGCATGCGGTAGGTGACGACGGACTCGGCCGGCGGCTTGAGCGGGCTGAACTCGTGTACCATCACCCGCACCTTCGGGATGCCGTGGAACGAGTGGTCGTCCACCCGCCGCTGGCCGGCGTGGACGTCGTACACCTCGAACACCGCGCGGAACACCCGCTCCAGCGACTTGAGCGACACCCCGTCTTCGATGTACACCAGGTCGATTTGCACCGCTTGAAGAACTTGGTGCAGGTGCTGCCGCGGGCGGACGCCGAACACCTCGGCGTACGCCGGGCCGACCCGCCGCGGCGGGTCCGGGTCACCGTCCGCCGACCGCCGGCGGCTGTCGCCGTCCTCCCGCACCAGCCCGCCCACGAACCACCAGTGCGGGGCGAGCAGGTACCCGCCGCCACGGTCCTTGCGGTCGGCCATCGCCCGCT
>CANJKY010000650.1 GCA_947474875.1 Gemmataceae bacterium | reverse complement strand
TCCGCACGATCCGCTCGGTCACCCGCTGCCGGATCCGGTCGAACGGGTCCGGCGGGGGAATCACACCCGATCGGTTCGGCGGCACCCGCTCGGCCGGCACCGGCAGCGGGCCGGAGAACGCCGGGACGGTGGTGGACGACAGGCCGGGTATCGGCCGGGCGGGGGTGGCATGGGCGATCCAGGCCGGCTGCCGCTGGGTGCTGGTGACGGGCATGGCCGACGACCCGCCGTCGGCGTGCGGGGACGGGGCGGCCCGCGGGCGGTTTCCGATCACCCCGGACCGGAACGGCGGGGGCGGGGGTGGGTCGCCGGCCTCGCCGCGGGCGAACAGCGCCGTCGGCGGCAGTTCGAGCACCTCCGGCGGCAGCATCCCGATCGCCCGAAACCCGTTGGGCAGCCGCACGTCGAACCCGGCGGTGGGCAGTCCGCCCACCCCGGTTGGCTCGCAGGTGTCGGCCAGTCGCTGCAGGTAGCGGCGGAGGTGGACCGCGTCGCGGAACTGCACGCTGGTTGGCGTCCACCCGGACCCCCTCCGCCCGATCACCTGGCCGGCCGCCAGCACCATCACCTCTTTCATGGCGTCGTCGCGGAACAACTCCTCCAGCGGGCCGAACCCGTCCGCCTCACCCAGGATGTCCTCGATCAGCTTGTCCCGGTCCGGCTTCGGCACGAACGCGTAGTCGGCATCGAACAGTTGCTCGAGCGCCCGCCGCCCCTCCTGGCGGAGGATGGACAGTGGCTTGTGCCGCACCTTGAAGGGGGGGAACCGGTCGGCCAGCACGGCGTGCGCCTTGCGGGCCAGCTCGAACGGCGAGTTCGTCACCCGTGTGAGCAGGAGGGTCTGGGCGGGGGTTACGTCGGACGGGGGCATGGCACGGCGGTCTCGGCGCGGGCGAAACGATCCGGCTGAAACCTAGTACGGGTTCCGCCGGCGAGCGCTCAATTCGTGCCGAGCAACAACCCGGCGACCGCGGCGTTGATCAGGGTGACCAGGAACCCGACGAACAGCGCCTTCAGCCCGAGCCGGGCCAGATCCTTCCGCCGCTCCGGTGCCATCGCCCCGATGCCGCCGAGCTGGATGCCGATGCTGGCGAAGTTGGCGAACCCGGTGAGCGCGTACACCGCCAGCTTGTGCGACCGGTCGGTGATCACGCCGCTCGCCTTGATCGCCTTCAGGTCCAGGTACGCCACGTGCTCGTTCGCCGCCAGTTTGGTGCCGAGCAACTGGCCGACGGTATTCGCCTCCTCGGTCGGCACGCCCATCAGGAACGCCACCGGGCTGAACGCCCAGCCGAAGATCTTCTTCAGGCTCAGGTCCGGGCTGAACACGCCGATGATCGCGTCGAACAGGGCGATGAACGCTAGGAAGCCGATGAGCATGGCGGCCACGTTCAGCGCCAGGAACAGGCCGTCTTTGATGCCGGTGGCGGCGGCGTCGATCGGGTTCACCGCCGTCTGCTCCACCCGGATGGTGGCGTCCCCGGCCGTCACCGGGTGGGCCAGCTCCGGCAGCAGCAGCTTGGACAGGTACAGGCTGCACGGGCAGGCCATGACGCAGGTGCAAAGAATCGACGCCGGGTCGGCCCCGTAGGAGATGTACACAGCCATCATCCCGCCGGAGATGTGCGCCATCCCGCTCGCCATCAGCGTGAGGAGTTCGCTCTCGGTCATCCGCGGGACGAACGGCTTGACGATGAGCGGGGCCTCCGTCTGCCCCATGAACACGTTCGCTGACACGCTCAGCGTCTCCGCCCCACTGGTGCCCATCAGGTACATCATCAGCCGGGCGAACAGCTTCACCAGGAACTGCAGCACCCCGAAGTAGTACAGCACGCTGAAGAACGCCGACACGAAGATGATCGGCGGCAGGGCCTTGAACGCGAACACGAACGGCTTCGCCCCGATCTGCCGCTGGTCGGCGGTCATCGCCCCCGGCCCACCGATCACCGCCCCGAACGGGTCCGGGGTCGGGCCGCCCACCTTCGCCAGGTCGCCGAACACGAACTCGGCCCCCTTGTCTGAGGCGGCGATCAGCGCCTTGATCCCGCCGCCCACCCACTCGAACGCCTGCCGCACCGCGTCCACCTGGGTGACCGCCAAGGCTAGCGCGAACTGCAACGCGACGCCCCACAGGAACGTCTTCGGGCTGACCGCCCGCAGGTTCTTGCTGAACGCCGCGGCGAGGGCGAGGAAGCACAAGATGCCGAACCCGGCCTGCCCCCGCGGGCCGAGTACGCCTTTGGTGACGAAGGCCAGCCAGCCGAGCGCCGCCACGACCGCGAGCAAGCCGATTCGCCACGACAGCGGCATCGGGGGGAAATGCTTGGTCGGCTGCGGGATCGGTTCGGCGGGCGCGGCAGCGGCTGGGACCGCGGACGGGTCGGGCGAGATCATGGCGGAGCCGGTGCGGGCCGGGAGAGGGGAAGTGCGGAACATGGTATCGAATCATTCGCTCACCGGCGGGCCGTCTGCGCCTCGGAAGAATGCTGCCCGTTCAACCCCCGTCAATAGAACGTCCCCATGATCGACATCCGCAACGTGACCAAGCGGTACGGCGAAAAGGTGGCGGTGGCCGACCTGTCCTTGCAGGTGCCGGCCGGCGAGCTGTTCGCCTTCCTCGGGCCGAACGGGGCGGGCAAGACCACCACCATTAAGATGATGTGCGGGTTGCTGTTCCCGTCCGAAGGGACCGTGCAGATCGGCGGGTTCGACATGCGGGAGCATGGGGACGAGGCGCGGAAGCGGATCAGCTACGTGCCCGACCAGCCGTTCCTGTACGAGAAGCTGACCGGCCGCGAGTTCCTGCGGTTCACCACCGACCTGTACGGCATGGACAAGGTCCGCGCTGCCGACCGCATCGCCCACGTCATCGACCTGTTCCACCTGGCCGAGTTCGCCGACGACCTGACCGAGCGGTACTCGCACGGCATGCGGCAGCGGACGGTGTTCGCCGCCGCCCTGGTGCACGAGCCGCAGTTGCTCATCGCCGACGAGCCGACGGTCGGGCTGGACCCGAAGAGCATCCGCGAGCTGAAGGTGCTGCTGCGGCAGTTGGCGAAGGGCGGGATGACGGTGTTCCTGTCCACCCACACGCTGGACATCGCCCAGGAACTCGCGGACCGCATCGGCATTATCGACCGCGGACGGCTGATGGCGTGCGGGACGATGACCGACCTGAAGCGGCTGGCGGCCCGCGACGGCACCCTGGAAGACCTGTTCATGACCATCACGGAGGAGGCGAAGGTCGAGACGCAGGCTGCGCAAAACCTTCCCACAGGCTGAATTCCGCAAGCTATAATTCCGCCATGACCGCCCCCCCCCCTCCGCCGGATTCCGGCGAACTGGCCC
>CANJKY010000649.1 GCA_947474875.1 Gemmataceae bacterium | reverse complement strand
GGCCGGCTCGGTTGAACGAGACCCTGCGACTGGCCGGCGGGGAACGGTCAAACCGTCCATCGGGGCGAGGGCGCGGGGTCGGCGCCCGGAAGTCGGGCGCTCGGAGGCTGGCCCGACCCGTTCAAGCGTGTCCGGCTGCCTTCACTCACGTCTTCTTGGGCGGTCGGGCCGGGGACACGTCCCGCCGGCGGCCGGCGTCGGTCAACTCCCAGCCGCGGCCGGTGATGTCGAACCACGGGTGGTTGACGAGCGACCAGAACTGTTCGGCGGACAGGCCGACGGCGGCGGCCAGTTCGTCCCCCGGGGTCGTCCCGTGGGCGGCCAGATGGTCGGCGATGGCCGCCCGCTGCGGGTCCGGGATCGATTGCTTCGGGGTCATGTCGCGTGCCGGTCGGATGGGCGAAAGTGACAGTTTATGGAGGCGACACGGTGCGGAGTGCGGCGGGGTCGCTGGTGCTGTTCGGGGCGGGGTGGTGGACGGTTCGGCGACGTGGCTTCTACAAGGCGCCGACGACTCCGATGATCGGAAACCGAACTGGGCCACTACCTCGCGACGGCCCCACTTGCCGTGCCCGTATCTGGAACGGTATGATCAATTCCCTCCCGCCGGACGGTTCTCGTCCCCTGCCTGACGGAATGCCCACGATGTTCCCACTCACCCGACGCCACTTCCTCGCGGCCAGCGGCGCGGCCGTCGGCCTCGGCTTCCCCACCGCCCGTGCCGGCGATGGCCGAGGCGAGCGCACCCCGGGGTCGGTCATCCTCGTCAACCTGGCCGGCGGGTTGAGCCACATCGACACCCTGGACATGAAGCCGGACGCGCCGGCCGAGATCCGTGGCGAGTTCCAGTCGATCGCCACCGCCGTGCCCGGCGTGCGGGTCTGCGAACACCTGCCGCTGCTCGCCGCCCGGATGAAGCGGTGGGCGCTGGTGCGGTCGATGTCGCACGGGGAGAACGGGCACCTGCCGGGCATCCACCGCCTGCTCACCGGCTCGCCCATGCCGAACCAGCGGCAGACGGACCTGGACAACGTGCTGTCGCGGCGGGACTGGCCGTGCTACGCCGCCGGACTGAACTATCTCCGCCCACGGGCCGACGGTATCCCGAACGGCGTCACCCTGCCGCACTCGCTCGTCGAAGGCCCGCTCACCTGGCCGGGCCAGCACGCCGGGTTCCTGGGGGCGGCCCACGACCCGATGCTGGTAACGCAAGACCCGAACTCGCCCGCCTTCCGCATGGACGTGTTCGCCCTGCCGGAGGGCACCGACCCGAAGCGGGTGGAGCAGCGGCGGGTTCTGTTGGAGCGGCTGGGGGCGGGGCCGGCGGGCGACGCCGGCTACACCACGCAGCAGCGGAAGGCGTTTGACCTGCTGGGCAGCGGGGCGGTGGCGAAGGCGTTCGACCTCGGCCGCGAGCCGCCGAAGGTCCGGGACCGGTACGGGCGGACGCAGTTCGGCCAGTCGCTGCTGCTGGCCCGCCGGCTGGTACAGGCCGGGGTGCCGGTGGTGCAGGCGAACATGGGCATCGTGCAGTCCTGGGACACGCACACCGACAACTGGGGCCGGCTCCGCACCCGCCTGCTGCCGTGGCTCGACCGGGCGCTCGCCGGGCTGATCGACGCCCTGGACGGGGAGGGGATGCTGGCAAACACCCTGGTGGCGGTGCTCGGCGAGTTCGGCCGCACGCCGAAGGTGTCGACGCTGCCCGGCGAGACGCTGCCCGGCCGGGATCACTGGGCGTACGTTTACTCCGGGCTGTTCGCCGGCGGCGGGGTGGTCGGTGGGCGGGTGATCGGCAAGTCGGACAGTTCGGGCGCGCGGCCGGTGAGCCAGACGTACACTCCGTATGACGTGGGCGCGACCATTTACCGCGCCGTCGGGGTCGACCCGGAGAGCGAGATCCGCGACGCCCAGAACCGGCCGTCGCGGGTATGCAGCGGCACCCCGATGGACGTGTTGTTCCAGAACCGATGAGCCGTCAAGACAGGACGTCCTTCACCACCTCGCCGCTCACGTCGGTCAGGCGGTAGTCGCGGCCGGCGTGGCGGTACGTCAGCTTCGTGTGTTCCAGCCCCATCAGGTGCAGGATGGTGGCGTGGAAGTCGTGGACGTGGACCGGCTTCTCCACCGCCTTCATGCCGTGCTCATCGGTCGCCCCGTGGGCAACGCCCCGCTTCACCCCCGCCCCGGCCAGCCAACTGCTGAACGCCCAGTTGTGGTGCTCGCGGCCGGGGTTGTCGGCGGTGTTGTTGAACGGCGTGCGTCCGAACTCGGTCGTCCACACCACCAGCACGTCGTCGAACAGGCCCGCCCGCTTCAGATCCTGGAGCAGCCCGGCCATCGGCTGGTCCACCTGTTTGGCGAGGTTGCCGTGGTCGGCCATGTTACCGTGCGAGTCCCAGTTGCCCGACGACCCGGCGTGGATCAGTTCGACGAACCGCACCCCGCGTTCGACCAGGCGGCGGGCCACCAGGCACTGCCAGCCGAACCCGTCGGTCTGCCCTCGTTTCAGCCCGTACAGGGCAAGCGTCGTGTCGTCCTCCTTCGACAGGTCGAGTGCGCCGGGCATTTCGGACTGCATGCCGAACGCCGTCTCGAACGACTTGATGCGGGCTGCTAGGGCGGGGTCATCCGAGCGGGACGACCGGTGCGACTCGTTGAACGCCTTCAGTGCGTCGAGTTCGAGTTGCTGTCGGCTGGCGTCGGCCACCCGCGGGCGGAGGTTGGCGATCGGCTCGGTGCCGGGCACCACCCGCGTACCTTGGTGGGCGCCCGGCAGGAAGTCGGCGGCCCACACCTGCGTGCCGGCGTAGGGCATCTGCGGGGCCAGCACCAGGAAACTCGGCAGGTTCTTGTTCACCGTGCCGAGGCCGTAGCTGGCCCACGCCCCGATGCTCGGCCGGGCGAACGCGAACGACCCGGTGTGCATGCCGAGCGTGGCGTTGTAGTGGTTCGAGTGGCTGGTGTGCATCGACCGGATGACGGCGAGGTCGTCGATTTGTTTGCCCAACTCCGGGAACAGGTCGCTCACCTCGACGCCGCTCTTACCGCGGGGGGCGAACTTCCAACTGGGTTTCTTCAGGAACAGTTTCTCGTAGCCGGGGCGGTTCTTCGTCTCGGGGTGGTCGAACGTCACCTGCTTGCCGTGGTCGGCGATCAGCTTCGGCTTCGGGTCGAACGAGTCGACGTGGCTCACCCCGCCGCTCATGAACAGGAAGATGACGCTCTTCGCCTTGCCGGGGAAGTGCGGCGGGCGCGGCGCGAGCGGGTCGGCGGCGTCGGCCGCGAGGAGCTCGCTCAGGATGCCGGGCATCAGGAGCGACCCGGCGACGGCGGAACGGACGAAGGCGCGGCGGGGG
>CANJKY010000648.1 GCA_947474875.1 Gemmataceae bacterium | reverse complement strand
TCGCCGCGGAACCCGAACCGGTTCCTGGTGGTGGCGTGCGGGGCGCTGTCCGGCAACCTCATCGCCAGCGAGTTCTTCGGGCACGTGAAGGGGGCGTTCACCGGGGCGGACATGACCAAGGTGGGCAAGTGTGCCGCCGCCGGCGAGGGCACCCTGCTACTGGACGAGATCGACACCCTCGGGCTGGAGCACCAGGCGAACCTGCTGCGGGTGATCGAGACCGGCGAGTACGAGCCGGTGGGCGGGAACGAGACGCACGTCTGCAAGGCGCGGATCATCGCCGCCACCAACTGGAACCTGGCCGACGCGGTCGAGCGAGGGACGTTCCGGTCCGACCTGTACTACCGCCTGCACGTGCTGGCGTTCCGCCTGCCGCCGCTACGGGAGCGGCCGCAGGACGTGGCCCCGCTCGTCCGCGGAATGGTGGCCAAGTACGGCACCCGGTACGGCAAGCGGGTACACGCCGTTCACCCGGAGGCGATGCGGGCGCTGGAACTGTTCCCGTGGCCGGGCAACCTGCGGCAGTTGGAGAACGTGCTGCAACAGGCGGTGCTCACATGCCCCGGCGACGAGTTGAGGTTGCAACACCTGCCCGGTTTGGTCCACACTATGCAGCCGGACCAGCCGCGGACGACCGCCGGGGCGGCGGCGCCGGGCACGCTGGAATACAACCGGGAGACGACCGAGCGGGCGGCCATCTTGCGGGCGCTGGAGAAGGTGGCGTTCAGCCGCACCCGCGCCGCCCAACTGCTCGGGGTCAGCCGCGTCACCCTGTATAAGAAGATGAAGAAGTACGGGTTGTTGACCAAGCCGAGCGGGCCGGCCGCTCGTACAAATGACTTCGTGTCACCCCGCGTCGGTCCGACCGCCTGACCCGCCGCGTCCCCTCCCGCGACACGCCGCCAGACCGCGAACGGTCTGGCATATTTTCTGCTCACACAGACCCGGTCGCTTCGGGTTAGAGGGGAAACCGCGATGCCCGACACGGACGTGTATTACATCTTCAAGCCGGCCGATCCCCTCCCCCCGCCGCCCGACATCGAGTTCCTCGCCGTCCGCGAGTTCCTGGCGGACGAGCCGGCGTGCCAGATGCTCTGGGAACTGCTCGACACGCAGTTCCGCACCCGTAGCAAGTTCCTGGCCATCTGGCCGTGCGTGTCGTTCGTGGCCGTCCACCGGGACGCGGACGGGGCGCTCGACGGCTGCCTGCTGGTGTCCGCGCCGGTGAACTGGCAGATCGACTACGTGGTGGTGCGGCCGGACAGCCGCGGGCAGGGGATCGCGTCCAAGTTGGTGAAGGCCGCGCTCGCCTCCGCCACCGTTCACAAGCCGCCGTATGTGATGCTGACGAGCAAGGAGTCGCTCCGCCCGCTGTACGAGGGGTGCGGGTTCCGCGGCATCCCCACCCCGGCCGCCGTGCCGGTGTAGATTCGCAACACTGCTCATCGCCCAGTTGTTCACCCGGAGGAACTTCGCATGTGCGGGATTATTGGGTTCACCGGCCGGCGGGAAGCGGCCCCGATCCTGATGGACGGGCTGAAGCGGCTGGAGTACCGCGGGTACGACAGCGCCGGGCTGATCACCGGCACCGGCGGCAGCCTGCACCTGCGGAAGAAGGCCGGGCGGCTGGCCGAACTCGGCAAGGTGCTCGGCGGGCAGCCGGCCCCGGGCACGTTCGGCATCAGCCACACCCGCTGGGCCACCCACGGCGGGGCGACCGACGCCAACGCCCACCCGCACCTGAGCGCCGACGGATCGATCGCCGTCGTCCACAACGGGGTGATCGAGAACTACCAGCAGCTCAAGCACCAGCTCCAGGCGGACGGGGTGACGTTCCACAGCGAGACGGACACGGAGGTGATCGTCCACCTGATCGCCCACTACTACCAGGGCGACCTGTTGCACGCGGTGCGGCAGACGGTGGAACTGCTGAAGGGCACCTACGGGCTGGCGGTGGTGAGCAAGCACGAGCCTGACGTGCTGGTCGGCGCCCGGCTGGGCAGCCCGCTGGTGATCGGCATCGGGGACGACGGCACCTACCTGGCGTCCGACGCCACCGCCCTGGCCGGGTACGCGGACAAGGTGGTGTACCTGAACGACCGGCAGATCTGCCAGCTCGACCCGGACAACTGGGTGATCCGCAACCAGGACCTGGACACGGTGGACGAGCCGGTGCGAGACATCACCCACTACCTGGGCGACTACGACGCCGAGAAGGGCGACTACCCGCACTACATGCTGAAGGAGATCTACGAGCAGCCGGACACGGTGGCGAACGCCATGCGGGGGCGGCTGGACGACGCCGACTGCACCGCCCACTTCGGCGGGCTGAACCTGACCTCGCAGCAGCTCCGCGGCACCGAGCGGATCGTCATGACCGCGTGCGGCACCAGCTACCACGCCGGGCTGGTGGGCGAGTACCTGTTCGAGGAACTGGCCCGCCTGCCGGTGGAGGTGGAGTACGCCAGCGAGCTGCGGTACCGCAACCCGCCGATGAGCCGCGACCCGGTGGTGCTGGCCATCACCCAGTCCGGCGAGACGGCGGACACGCTGGCGGCGCTCAAAGAAGCGAAGCGGATGGGCCACACGTCGCTCGCCATCTGCAACACCGTCGGCAGCAGCATCGCGCGGGAGGCGTGCGGCGGGGTGTACCTGCACGCCGGGCCGGAGATCGGCGTCGCCAGCACCAAGGCGTTCACCAGCCAGTGTACCGTGCTGGCCATGCTCGCCCTGTACTTCGGCCGCACCCGCCACCTGTCGGCGGTGCAGGGGCAGAAGATCATCGACGACCTGCACGCCCTGCCGGACGCGGTGCGGAAGGCCCTCCGCTGCCACGACCGGGTGAAGGAACTGGCGAACCGGTACGGGGACATGCACAACTGCCTGTACCTCGGCCGCCAGTACCTGTACCCGGCGGCGCTGGAGGGGGCGCTCAAGCTGAAGGAGATCAGCTACGTACACGCCGAGGGGTACCCGGCGGCGGAGATGAAGCACGGGCCGATCGCCCTGGTGGACGAGGACACGCCGAGCGTGTTCCTGGTGCCGCGGGGCCAAGTGTTCGACAAGGTGATGAGCAACATGCAGGAGATCAAGGCCCGCGGCGGGCCGGTGATCGCCGTGTGCAGCGAGGGCGACAGGGAGGTGGAGGCCATCGCCGACGACGTGGTGACGGTGCCGGACGTGCCCGAGTACCTGCAGCCGATCGTGTGCAGCATCCCGCTGCAACTGTTCGCCTACGAGGTGGCCGTCCTCCGCGGGTGCGACGTGGACAAACCCCGCAACCTGGCCAAGAGCGTGACGGTGGAGTGACCGCCGGCGTTCTTCGCCGCGACTGAAAGGAGCGGGCCGGCCCGCTCCTTTCAGTC